>JAFVZE010000356.1 GCA_017508315.1 Kiritimatiellia bacterium
ATTGCCGCTTGTCGGCTCGATTATGGTCGCGCCGGGCTTGAGCGCGCCGGACTTCTCCGCCTCGTCGATCATCGCAAGGGCGATGCGGTCTTTGACGCTGCCGCCGGGGTTGAAGTATTCGACCTTGGCGAGTACGCGCGCGCCGCCTTGGTTAAGCCTGTCCGATATCTCGACCAGCGGAGAGCCGCCGATTTTTTCGAGAATGTTCTCTGCGATATTGCTCATAGCGCTAAACTCCTTCGTTCAACGCGTCAATTATACCAAAAGGGCGTTTTGCGTTGGTTGTTTTTGACGGCGCCTGTTATATCGGCGTCGCGGAAAAAGCGTTTGCCGGATCTGCGGTACGCTCAATCCTCGGCGGACGCCCGGGGGATTTTCACAAGCGCATGCTCAAAAGGACCTAAACCGAAAGTCAGCCCTTTGACGCTTCGGGCCACCGTGCCGCCGCCGGTCAACCGTTCGAGCCCTCTTCCCGCAAAATCGATGTCCACCGTGCCTGAAAGCGGCCGAGGCTTCAGATTGCAGATAAGCGCATATACCGCGTCATCGTCCCGCCAGGTGCGGACACGCGCGTCCGCCGGCACATTGCGCGGTTTCGGTCCTTCGTCCTTCAAAATCACCGGTATCTGGGCCTTGACCTCGGCCGAAGCGTCGCAGACGGCCTTCCAAGACTCCCTGAACTCTTCATCGCCGAAAATCTTGGCTTTTCTGTTCCAGTGCAGCATCTGTCCGTACGCGTAATGCACAAGCCCGTTCGCGCCGGCCGCGATGTACTGCCAGCACATGGCCCGAAACTCCTTCGCGGTCGGGAAACGCAGTTTGCGCCATTCTTCATTCTTCATGCTGCGCCGGTAATCCCATCCTCTGGCATATGCCTGCGGGACCGGCCACTGGTGAAGAATCCCTCCGCACGCATCACGCATTTTTTCAAGCTTCTCCACCCCCCGCCACACCGCCGCGCGATCGGGTTCGAGCAGTTCCGGAGAATCCCCCCTCATGCGGATGCAGTAGTAGTCGATTCCGAACACGTCAAAGCCGCCTCGCAGATACGGAACATAGGCTTCCATGTTGCCTACACCGTAATGCGGATGGTCTGGATCTATCCTGCGGATCAGTTCCGCGCGTTGCGCATAGAGCGGCCCCATCCACGGAAAGAACTCGTCGCTCGTATACCAGGCCAGAACGGCGGGATGCCTCTTAAGGCTGTTCACGTAGCGCGCAAGTTCCGCCCGGGCGTCCTCTTCCGTTTCCAGTCCGGGAAGAGGCGCCACATTCGAATATCGCGGACGTTTCTTCATCGAATTGAGAAGATACGTTTTACTGCACAGCGTAGGCATCACGTAAAGACCGTGTTTCCAGAATTTGTCGAGTATGTCGGTATTCATCGGCATGTCGTACGTCTGCAGACAGTTGAACGGTCCTTTCGCGTAAAGCTCCAGGACATCAGGCATCTCTTTCAGATCGCCGTCGTGCCAGAACATACCGAGCGGGAAAAACCGTCTGCCGTTGACGATTGCCCGTCCGCATCCGTCAAGGTACACGCGCGGCATCTTCGCGCCGGGCGCGAGACGTTCAAAGGGAATCGTGCGCGAATCGAGCGTTTTGCCCTCGAGCGTGGAAAGCGTCACCCGCACATCGTTGACGCCGACGGCGAAATCCTCCGTTTTGAGAGTGACGCGCGCCCAGCGGCGGCAAATCTCGTCGGCGGAAACGGTGCGCATGTCTCCGGACGCGCCCTTGAACGTGAATGTGCAGCGCAGCGTATCGATCGGAGTGTCTTTCGGATCGAAACCAAGTCCGGACGAAAAAGACACGCTCCCTTCCCTGCTCTTGCCGCGGTACGCGGACGACACCGGCATCGTCAACGCCCTTCTGTCGATAACGCGCACGAGCAGATCGTCCACCGCCACGACGCCCGACGATGCGGGAAGCGTAAAGAACTCAAACACGCTGCGCGAGACGTCGGACTGCAAATGCGGCACTTCAAAGCGGATTTCCGACCACCCCTCGCCATCCACCGGCAGACGGCTGAAAATCGCCTCGAATCCCATTCCGGCGCCGCCGCTCCATTTTCCCTCAAGATCCCACCATTCTATGTCGCACAGCTTCGCCGGCGGCGGCTTGGCGCCGGCTTCGACGATTTTCGCGCGGCACGACACCTCCAGCTTCATGCCGGGGCGAAACGCCGTTAGAGGATATTGGAGTAGCGACGGCTTTTTCCCGTCCTTCGGGGTGCGCCAGACAAGTGCGCGGGAACCGTCCGCGCCGACTCCGGCCTCGACGCTCCAACCTCCCCCAAGTCCGCGCCAGTGAGATAAGTCACCGTCGAAATCGTCACGGAAAAGCGTTTTGTCCGCAGCTCCAGCAAACGCACATACCGCCACGGAAACGACGGTTATTCCTCTTTTTACCTTGCCCATTGTAACTCTCCTTGAATTATCTGACCACAACGGTCATTCCGCGGCGCTTGCCGATCGCGAGCGTACCGTATTGCGGACATGATTTCGCTTTTAATGATTTATCTCCTTGATTTAGGATTCTTCGTGTCTCATATTCTCCGCATGCCGTTTTCCGCTATCCATCGGCGCGAAATCTCGACGGAGGCGAGCTTCCGGCTGACAAGCGAGGTGGGATGGAAAACCAGCCCGCTCAAACGCCGCTCGGCCATGAGTTCGCCGCCGATTTCTAGCTGACGGCGCATCAGATGTTCGGGCACCGGCGAGCCGGAGCCGAAATCCCACATGTATACACCCATGATAAGCGCTTTTTCCGGCCCCACAAGATCGCGCACCTTGCGGATATCGTCCTTCATGCCGGGAATGTTTCTGGCGTACCAGAACCAGACCGATATCTGATCGCACAGACTGAGCATATCTTTGAACTCAGGTTTAATCCCTTCCTGGTCCGGATACAGAACGCTCGCCAGCTTGAAACCGTCGTTATCAAGCGTCCGTCTGAACTCCACGAGGTCCTCCGGCCTGCTCAGGGATTGCGGAGTGAAGAAATCGTCAAGCCATACGGTCGTGAGATTGGGATTGTCTTTGCGCAGAGCTTTGGCAAGCTCGTACTTGCTCCTCCACGATCCCTCAGCCCCGTCGACGACGGAAAAGGCGATACGCTTTATGTCTTTGAAAGTCTTGAGATACGCCGCGCAATCCTCCGCCTTCGGCAGATTCGCATAACGGCAGACGCAGACGTTGGGAATACCGAGATAACGGCAGGCGTCGTTCATTTCGATCGGCTCGGCGGGCGGAATGCCTGCGGTATGCCGCGGCTTGTCGAAAGCGGCGCCGCCATGGCCCCACATCCAGAGCCGGTCGCGGATCACGTCCTCGTACGGAGGCGAAACGGCAGGCGAATCGTCCGCGCCGGCAAAGACGCGGCAGCCACCGCCGAGCGCCGCAAGCGCCCCCGCGCCCGCGAGCTTTCCGACAAAATCTCTTCTTGTCTGCATTTCCGCACCTTTCTTCAGTAGTTTACCGTAGAGCAAAAAGGGTCAACCGACCGCCAGACATCCATGTCCCCCGCACTTTCTAAGGTTCTATGAACCAGGCCGCGCTGCCCGCCGAAGGCAGGGATATGTCGAGAAATCCCGCCGGAACGATACTCAGTTCGCCCTCGCCGCCGATCAGGTTCACGTTACCTCCGCAGACACCTTCCGCTCTTCCGCTCTGTTTCGCATACACCAGATTCGCGGCGACAAGCGCGTAACCTCCGCGGCCGTTCTTCCAAAGCGCATAGACGATGTTGCCGTCGCGGCCGCGACGAATGCATTCCGATTCGGGATGCGCCGTCATATCGAGCCACTTGAGCGCCGTGCCGTAGCTGCGCCCCATCTCATCCCAAAGATCCTTGTGCTCGGGACAGCCGATGAAATTCATATAACCGACGATGTGGTTTACAAGCCCGACGTAAACGTTGTTGCGGTACTCGACGGGCAACGGTTCGCGGAAGCCTTCGTTCGTGCCGTAGGTCTGCAGCCATATGATGCCCGGCTTCGATGTCGCCAGAGTGCGCCCGTTCAGGATGCGCGCGACGCGCTCGTGGGCCTGCAGCGCGCCATAGCCGTAGTGAAGGTGGGAGTAGGGGTAACTGTCCAGCGAATAGAAATCCGTCGCCCCTTCTTCGGCGTAAAACGGCATGCCGTCGGAAACCGTTGTCCAGTTCCAGTTGATGAAGTGGAGCCGCGCGGGATCAACGTTCTTGATCGCGCGATATCCTGCGGGATATTCCTCTCGCCTCACGTTGAACGCCGTCTCCCACATCGGCGCGATCTCGTCCACATAGTACCAGCCGAGGATATCCTGCTTAAACTCAGCGAACTCCTCGATATGTTTCGCTCTCTCCGCCGACAGGGCGACAAGCCCTTTTTTGTGGGAAGTTCTGCTCCAGACGATGAATTTGAATCCTGCGTCGGCGAAAATCCGCATGGTTTTCCGCCGGAACTCCGGCGTAACGCTTCGCGCCCAGGGAGCCCACATCTCGGGCATCGGCATAATCGTATTGAAATTACGCGATTTCAGTTCGTCTATATGCCACTTCGTCGGCAGCTCGCCCTTGAGGTTGTACCAGCTGTAAACCACAGGAAAGAACGCTTTGCCGTCCATTTCGAGATGGAGTTTGAAACGGTTGATCCTCGTATGGCGCGTACCCCGCGCCGCCTTGCGAAAATGCGTCTTCGCCGTTCCGTTCGCGGCTTTCACCACGATTTCGCAACATCCCTCGGGCAGGGCGGAAATGTCGAACGAAACTTCTCCGTTCCTCACGGCCGCCGTCGCAACCGCCGCTCCGCCGCTGTACAGCGAAGCCGTCGCCTCGCCTTCGGCGTCCATGACCTTCGCGCGCACCGTCCGCTCGCCCGTACAGAAATCGAACTCCGCGGCGATGCGCGGCGCAACGGCCCTGACGCCGCGCGGCATGCCGGTAAGACGCATATAAGAGCCCGAAGCGTGAAAGCCACCGCGGATCGCCGAATAGTAGCGCGGCTTTGCGCCGTCAAAATCGGTGACGCCTGCGTTGAACCGCCAGCATTCTCCGTCCGGTTTGTCGAAAAGCGCAAGCGGCAGTCCGAATTCGGCGCGCCATCCTTTCCCGGTCTCGACGGCTCGATACGTCCAGCCACCGTCTACAGCCACCCCCTGCGCACCCCGCGTCGCCGCCGAAGCGCCGTTGCGTCCGCCCATGAACTGGATGAACGGCGAACCGTTTCCGCTCGATGAAACGAACAGCTCGACCGCATCATTGCCGAGCACGAGCGGTTTACCCGTCTGCATCTTCACCGCCGGCTTTTTGCCGCTGTCGCATTCGACGTCGACGAACAGCGTACCGCGGCGGCGGCGGACGAACATCCGGTACTTCGACGACTCCGTCACGGCGAAATCCGGCAGCGGATGAAAGTCAGTAAGGATCTTCGCCCCGGAGCGGTCCGCCGCCTCCGGCACCTCGAACGTGCGGATTTCCGCCGTCTTGACGACCGTCTGCCCGCCGGAGCGCAGATCTGGCAAGTTACCGTCGGAAGGATTCGGTTTCCACGGCAGCGGTTCGACGCCGGCATGCAGCATCGGCGCGGCATAATAGAGCGCATGACCGCCGTACACGATCATCGCGCTGCCCTCGCGCTGGCTTTTGACAAGATGCGCCTTCATGATGCATCTCCGCCATTCTTTGTCCAGCGCGAACGTTTCGGTCATGCCCGCGAACTTGAGCGACAGTCTGGCCGCCGGCGAATCGGACTTCGCCCAGAGCGAAAACACATAGTCCTGACCGCCGGCGAGCGGCCCCATGCGCACGCTCGTCGCGTACACGCCTTCAACGAACACGGTCCTCGCGCCCTTGACGGGTGATGCCGTATCGTCGGCCATCCGGAAGTACCGGCCCTCGTGAACGCCGGGACGAAACGTGTTGAAGGTGTAGCCGCTGTAGGTGTTCCACTGTTCCGGCATGCCGCCGTCGTGAAGCGTATACGTGTAGGACGAGTTGAGAATCT
The DNA here is from genome assembly GCA_017508315.1 of Kiritimatiellia bacterium. Lineage (GTDB taxonomy): Bacteria > Verrucomicrobiota > Kiritimatiellia > RFP12 > UBA1067 > UBA1067. The sequence goes on from JAFVZE010000356.1 coordinate 5,987, forward strand.
CGTTCGGAACCTCGCTGATCCGATTGCCCGCCTCGACGCCGACATCGTCCAGATAAGCCGTTCCGCGCGAAACCTGTAGACCCACGTAAACGCTCGCGGCCCTCGCCGGCGTCTTGAAAACCCGCTCGAACCGGGTCCAGCCGTCAAGGCTCGTCGCCTCATACGCCAGTTCCTCGCCCAGATACTTTCTGTCGCAATCGTAATGGAAAAGCCGGATGCCGAGCGAACCTGCCGCGCCTTTGATCCAACCGCTCACGGTATAGACGCCGTTCGAGGCGACAGGTACGCCGTTCACCAGAAAGGCGGTTCCCGACGCACCAGCATGGGTATAGGAAAGGCACCGCTTCCCGCCGTGAGCCCCTTCGGAAACTACCTGAACAGTGCTCTGCGGAGACCGGTTTCCCCACCCCGCGACATTGCCGCATTCGAAATCGCCGTTCTTCAGCAGGTTTTCTCCTGAAAAACCGATCAGACACGCGCCCGCCGCAAACGCCAGCGCCGTCGTTTTTATCTTGACCATTTCAGACTCCCCCTGATCATCTGACCACAACCGTCGTTCCGCGGCGCTTGCCGATCGCGAGCGTGCCGTCCTGCAGCCAGCGCGCAGTCATGTAAGGCGCGTTCGCGCCGGTAAAGACGACTTCCGCGAACGATCCCTCGACTCCGCCCGCCGCCGTCAGCGCCTTCGCGCGGACACGATCGAGCCCGACAGTCCCCGTATCGACGACGAGCCGGGAGCCGGGATTGATGACCACTCTGCCCTTGACCGCGATCGGTGCGGCGTTGCCTTCGGCATCAAGCCTGACGGCGAGCGTTCCGCCGGATGCGGCGTTCTCTACGCAATTCGAGAAAATGAGATCTCCGCCGATCATCAGCGTCCCTTCCGCTCCGATACGCTCCAGAACGCCCCGTCCGTCGGCGCCGAGCACCACGCTGCCGGGAATCGACATCGTTCCGCCTGAAAACGAGAGCGTTCCATCGGCGTCGTGACGGTCGACCGGATAGCCGCAGGCGACAAGATTCGGCGGAAGCGAGCAGAAGTTCATATCGCCGGTGTAATAGACGTTGGTGCCGACGCCGCCGATGTAAAATGCGGCTTTCTCCGAAACGGCGGCGAAGTCGCCGCCGGAGACTTCAAGACGGCCTATGCCTCCACCCATGCCGACCGTAAAGGGTTTCGCGGCCTGCAGCCGGTAGACTCCGCCGGTCTGTCTGAACAACCCTCTGCCGTATCCGATTCCGATCATCACGCATCCGTTCACGTTCGTCAGCGATCCGCCGGCAAGTTCCAGACTGCCGACATACGGATGACCGTGAGCCGCGGCGGTGTACGATCCGTCGCCGATCAACATCCCGACGAAGCGGTCGAAATCATAGCCGTATCCGTTATATCCCTTGATCGAAACCGCACCTCCGGTAATTTTCACGGCACCTTCAACGCCTTCCGACGCAGATGTCTTTGTAGTGCTCAATCCGACATTCAATCCCTTATTTCCGATCGGCAGGAATCCGGCCGTCACATTCAGAAAAGCGCTCCCGTGATCGCAACCGACGGTAACCCTGCTCGCGATGTACGAATCTGCGGCAGCGTGCGCAACATCGCTGTGGAACCCGCAGACGGCGTTTCTGACATCGACTATCGAAGCGCACCCGTACCATTTGGCGGAGTCGGTGAACGACAGGCGCATTATATCCGTCTGTCCGGATGAACTCACATTAATCTTGTCGTCTTTGTGACATTCAAATCTTGAACAGCCTGAAAAGACCGCCTCCGCGCCCTTAAAGCCTGTCCATCCCAGAGCACAATCGCCGCCTTTCTTGCTGAACACGCCCGTGGAAGATACATTGATGCGCCCTCCCGACATTTTAAAGGAGTCGTACTGCGCCCCTTTAAGTACCGGAAATTCGGCGATGCCGCCGTCTATCGTCAACTCCGCTCCATCCTTCAGTTCGAACTCTCCTCCGCCGGCGGCCGAAGAATAGCTGAACAGACCGGATTTCACGCTCACCCTCCCGGTCAAAGAACCCTCGCCGTGAACCGTAAAACCTGAAACCGCAAAATACATATTGGTAAAGACTATATCGCCGCCGGAAACGATAAACTCCCCGCCACCGGAAACGTCAACCTTGGTCGTTCTAGTTTTATCTTCGCCGGGATCGCAAAACAGCTTAACACCCGCAGGAACTTCTATCGCACCACCCTGCCGGATCTTCCAGTTCCATGTCGACAGCTTATATTCTCCGTCTGCGAACTTTACTTTGCCGCCGCCTTCGATGTTGCCGACCGTCAGATTAGCCGGTATATCGCTTCCTGCCGGAATTGTCAGCGTATACTCACCGCCTTCCGCCGTCACATAGGTCGTCCTGCCCGCAGTCGGCACTCCGGCCGTCCAGTTGTCCGCGTCGTTCCAATTTCCGTCGACGGCCGCCTTCCAGCAGGTGGCGTCTTCGGACGTGAGAACATTCACGAGGCCGTCGCCTTCAACCCAATCGGCCTTTTGCGCACCGTCTGCCGCGCCGCCGAGCTTCTGGTACAGTCCGGCGGGCACGACAACTCCCGCGACAGAGAGACTTTTCAGGGAAACCGTCACGTCTTCGCACACCTCGATCACTCCGCCGCGGCGGATCGCCGCATCGGCCTTTCCGCCCGCAAACGGATCGCGCGCCTCGCCTGTGCCGTTCGCCGAAACCCTGAAACGCCCGGAAGAGTCGATCTCCAGCCCCGTGACATTCGCAAAAGTATTCACTCCGCGGGACTCGAGGGTTCCGCCACGCACGATAAGCTTCCCCCCGGTCGTATGAGCTTTGTCGCAGAATGTCTGGGTGAAGCCGCCGATCGGATCATACACGAGAGTGACAGATTCCTGCAGAACGGCATACGAACTCGCCGATGCGCTCGCCCTCAGCGTCAATACGGCGCCGGCATTGGCGTCGCGTATCAACATCTTTTTCTTGGCGAACGGACCGGATTCGATACGGTCGACCGTCTGCTCCGCGTTCAGCGTGTACCCGAACGACTCATCAACCGTCTGACGTTTCTCTGTTCCCCGCAACACCATATCCGCGGGAAAGGCATTTGCGTTTTTTGCGTTTATCGTGCAACTGTATGAAACGCTGTTCGTCTCCCACGAGTTACCGGCGGCGTGGAAATTGAATTGACAGCTGCACCAATACTCGTTGAGCACCCCCTTAACATTTACCGGAGCGTGGAAATGAATGTAATTATTGGCGCCCGAGGAATACAGAAAACCGTTTTCTCCGTGAATCGGCCCATAAAAGGAAACTGTATAAAAATTGGGCGAAGAGACTCTGAATCTGCCAAGAATCTCAATTTCGCCTATAAACGCACAACCGTTGGCATACACCATGACACTTGGCTTGGAGTTCAGTTGGCCGTTGTCCGCAAACACCAGCGGCATTGAATTCGTAATGAGACATTCTGACGTGAAGACCGTGCCGCCGGATGCAAGTTTAAGCTTTTTCCCCGTCAACACCACGGCCGCCGAGGATGCCGCATTGGTTTTAACCGTCACGCCGCTCAATTCAAGTCCGTCAATGTCGTTCTCAACCGTAAGCGGCACTTCTTCCGCGATGATGACGACAGAATCTCCGTTTCCCGGCGCTTTGCCTTCCCGCCAATTGGAGCTTTCGCTCCATTTGCCGCTGCCGCCGTTCCAAGTGCAGACGCCGCCGGCGAAACCCGACAGCGAATACAATATCGCGATTACGGACATTATTCTGTTTTTCATGGTTTACCTCCTTGATTTACAGTTCGTTCATCCGTACGGTGCCGTGCGACGGATTCGCCGCCATGATATACGGAGCATATGTCTTCACGCTCAAATTTCTCTTTTTTGAGCGCCCTGCCCACGATCTTAAAAATCTTTTCCGCCGAAGCCGCCGGATCAAGCATGATGCGGGCGGGCAAACAGGCGCAAACCGGCACGTTTCCGGCGTTGGCCCATGTCGCTATGCGCACATCGCCGGGCACGGCGACACCTGCTTTCTGCATCGCCGCGAGCGCACCGATGCACAGATAGTCGTCGGAAAAATAGAAGAGGTCCGGCAGCGGCTTTCCGGACGCGAGACGCGCCGCGAACTTTTCCCTAGCTTTCAGCGCGAACGCTTCCGGCGTATGATGACGGGAATCGGGCGTGCCGACGGTCCAGGAAGTCACCGTAACGCCTCGCGCCTCAAGCGCCGCGGTCACGTCGTCAAACCGCTCGAAACCTACTTCCTCGACGTTCCGCACCCCGGCTTTCACGCACGCCTGCGCAAAATCATCTGCACCTCCGCGCCGGTCGAATTTGACGTATCCGACACACTTCTTCGCCACGGGAATTCTGCCGTCGCCGAGCTGAAGATAAGGTACGTCCCGACGTTCGAGAATTTCAACCGCCGGAGGATTGTCAAAGACGACGACAGCCATATCAACCGGGTGCATCAGCTGGATCTCAAGTTCCGAAACGTCGATCTTTCCCGACTTGTCCGGCGAAACGACCGCCGAAACCACGAGATAGCCGTCCTTGACGAGACGTTCGCGCAGAACCGACACCAGCACGTTTTCGAAATACCCCTGCCCATGATTGCGGAAGACAAAGAGCACACGCCCTTTCCACAGTTTTCCCCGTCCGCCGAGAACCACGCACCCGATGCTCGGCTTGGGACTGATCAGGCCGGCATCGGCAAGAATTTTGACGGCTCCGCGCGTTACGATATGGCTTACCCCGAGTTCCTGCGCCAAATCGCGCGTCGCGGGAAGGATGTCGCCGACCTTGTAGTACCCGGACAAAATGCAGGCCTTCAGTCCGCCGGCCACCTGCATGACCAGCGGCTCGCGGGAAGCGCGAGAGACGCCGAACGGCACCTTGCCGCTCCGGACGGAACCTTTCGATATTTCGCTCATTTCTTCAGCCGATAACGTTTAACGAACTCGAGCCGCACGACGGCGTTCGAATCGGACGGATGCAGCTTCACCGAAACCTGATTCACGCCGCTGTACGCGCCGGGAAAACCCACCTTGACGAAATCTTCTCCGGCAACCGCGGGAACTGAAAGCTTTGATTCACCGAGAAAGACCTCGCATTCCGGCGAGGGGCCGAAAACGGAGAGTTCGACAGCCGCCGATTCGCCGGGCCTCACCGTGACCGGCGCAAGTTTGCCGAATCCTTTTGACGGCGCGTAAACCTGCGGATCCGTCGCCTCGTACGCAAGGTATCCCCGCGCCCGCTCCGACAGTGTGTCAAATTCCACCAGCGCTTTTCGCGGGGCTCCGACGGCAAAAACCTCCACCTGTGTCCGCGGATACGAGCCGTCGGCGCATTTGCCGCAGACCGAAACGGTATTGCAGCCGCGCGAAAGCACGGGCGCGGCCGCGCCGATCCTGCGCTCCAGCACATCGCCGTTTGGAGTGAAAAGCGTCCACTCGCGTCCTTCAAGCTCGGCGAACTGACCGCTCGTCATTTCAAACGGAACTTTGACTTCGGCGCCGTTGAGAGCGACGCGGACGTCGCTCATTTCAAGCTCCCGGTCAGGCACCACGGTAATATGGGACACTTCGGCGACAGCCTTCCCTTTGGCGGGAACTTCGTTCAGGTAGAAGTTGACGGCGCTTATCTTATCGCACTTGAGCCAACGGTGGAACACGGGCGCGTAACCGGTGTCCGGCCACTTGTAATCGCCGTACCGCTCGGCATCGCGCTCGCGCAGCGGCACGTCAAAGTCGCGCCAGCCGCGGAAATCGAGCGTCACGTAATGTTCGGAGAGCGCCAGACCGTACTCGCGCGGCGATTCGATCTGGATGTTGAGCAGCGCCCCGGATCCGTCGCCCTTGACGCGGAAGCGGAGCGCACGTCCGTTTTTCTTGAATGCGCGGTACGGAGAAAACACGCACGACGATTTCGTCCACGCTCCGTACGGGGACTCTCCTCCGTTTTCCGCCGTCAGCCGGAACGCCGGCGAACCGTCGTCGGAGCGGGAGTCCTCAACCGAAATCCTGATCTTGTCATGCGCGGTCGCGCAGACGAGATCGCGCGCGGCGAACCCACGCGTAAGCACCGTTGAATTCTCCGCATCGGGTTTTTCGCCGGCGAATAGCGCGGTAACCCGCAGTGCGGTGCGCTCCGGCGCGGCGGTCACGTCGAAGCTCCGAGCGGAAAGCTCCGGCATCGTCGCGCGGTAGAAACAGGATTGCACCGGCGAAACCTCCCAGATTCCCGTGCGTTCGTTCTGCCGGAAGCGGAATTCCGCACCCTTGCGGTCGAAGCTTTCGCGCACTTCGGGCAGAAACGCGCGGGCGCGCCGGGCGCGCTCGTACCAACCGAGCACGGTCATCATCCGGGACAGGGGAAACGCCACCGTCTTCTCGGCCAGGTCCCCGCTCCATATCGACATCGAAGCGTCCATTCCGGCGTTGCGCGAAGCGTAGTATTCCATCACGTCGATCGTGTGTGCGCTGAACATAAACGCACGGTGAAAAAGGTACGGAGTCCACCATCCCATCTGAACATCAAGCATATCCGCCTGACGTATCTGTTCTTTTTTGATCCGCTCGACATGCATGTCGTGAAACTGTTTCGGTCCCCAGTTGCAGGAATCCCAGGCGCCGACCCGCGAATGGTACCACCAGGTCTGCGGTCTGCAGCTGGCGCTGTCCTCGTTGACGCACGCCCTGCCCTGCGGCGCGCAGCGCGAAATAATCTTGTCGCGCATCACCGCCATGCCGTAGTCGGAGCGCATTCCTTCGGTACCGTCGCAGTACACCATATCGAACCCGCAGGTGTTATAGACGTCGGCGACGGCGTCGGCGACCTTGTCCGCCAAAGGCGTGTCGGGATCGGGATAGAACGCGACATAGCGCTGCTGCAGATAGTCCGCCGCCGCGCCTTTGGCGTGGCTTGATTTCTTCGTTCCGAACATGCCGCGCTGAAGCCCGGTGAAACGGTAAGGTTTTTTTTCGCGCTCGACGCCCGAGAACTGGACGATCTCGCCGCCGATGCGGATCGCGTTGCCGCGCCCGGAATATGTAAGGACCGTATCGTATTCGGCGCTCGGCCGTTCGTTGACGAGAAGCTCGGTCGCATCGGCGCCGAGATCGGCGGCCAACGTGAAAGACTGCTGCGCGTACAGCTGGGAATTTTCCGCTCCCGACACCCAAGGGTCCTTTACGTCGATGCAGGCCGTAAGCGTGTGCAGACCGGCGCGGTAGCCGGCGGCGTGGATTTTCTCGACCGCCGCCTTCATATCGGCGATGCCGTTGGGCCAGTTGTTGGTGTTTACCGGATAATGCCCTCGAAGCGCATACCAGCTTTCGCGGAAATGCAGCACGTCGAATCCGCCGCGTTCGACCATCGCGAGCACGCTGTCGAGATTGCGGACGGATACGTTCGCGTTGAGATAGGATCCGCGATTCTCCTCGCTGTCGAGCGCCCAGGGCCCGCCGGCGAGCGTATACGGACGGCCGGAAACCAGCGTCATCGACTGCAGCGCCTTTCGCAGACGCCGCCGCGGAGCGGCGACGATGCCGAACCGGGCGCCGACGGCGCGACCGGAAGGAATAACGACGCACAATCCCTCCGCCTCGCACATCATCGACGAAAAGATATCGTACGGTCGTACGCAAAGCCCGCTTTTTTCGTCACTGGCCATGTTGGCGCGTTTACCGAGCCACTTTTCCGGAGACGGAACCATCCGCCCTATGAACAGCCGCGAGCCTTGCGGAAGTCTGCAGTCCGTTATCCTGAACGTGCACCCGTCCCCGAACGATTCACCGCGCAGCGAAACGAACGACCCCTCGAACGGAATTTGCAGCAGCAGAACGTCGCCCCGCCGCTCCATACTTTCCGCCGCCACTTCGCGCCCGGACGACAAGCGCAACACCGCAAACGCCGCAGGTTTCTCAAGAAGTTCCCGGCCGCTCTCCCGCTCTTTCACCGAAACGATACGACCGCGTTTATCGAAAGTCAACTCCGAATGGTCGTTGGACAGGGAAAGGTCTCCGCACCGACCGGCCAGACAAACCGCCGAACAGAAAATGCAGATCCATAAAACACCCCGCCGGAGAGAACGATTCCGCAAGGGGGAACGAGTCGATATTTTTACAGCAGATTTCATGCCCGGCATTATACACAATATACACGAGTAACGCAAGAGTAAGGCGTCATCATCAAACTTCCGCCGTATTAAACCGGCCGGTTTGCAAAGCGCTCACGTTGATTCGGGAGCGGTTTTTTATGTCAAGAGACGACTGCCAGCCGTACTACCAGCATCCGGTGGTCGCTGAGCATAAGTTCGTCGTCCGCGGTTTCGACGCCGCAGATCGAAAGCCCCCGCACCAGCACGTTGTCGATGGCGGGCGTTATCGTCATGCGCCG
>JAFVZE010000047.1 GCA_017508315.1 Kiritimatiellia bacterium
AGCACATTCTCGTCATAGGGAATTACCGCCTCAAGCGAAATCTTCACTCCGTTTTTCCATTTACACTCGATCTCCAACCGGGCCTCTTCAATAATGACGCGCTGAACTATGCGCATGGGACCGGGTAGGTCAACCGGCAGATGCATCTTAAGTTCCCCCACCGGCTTCGGACACGGATACGGCCAGCTCTTGGTGACGTTGCTCGAACCCTGGCAGAGCTCTTTCATCCGCTTTTCGTTCTTCGTCCCCTTCATGGCGATCGTCGCCTTGTTGTCGAAGGGATTGCTCTTCCATCCTTCCTTCAGCTCGCCGTCGATGAACTCCCGGATATGCGCAGGCCTGCAGCTGTCCGAAAACTCCATCCGCCGGTCCCACACATCGCCCTTGCCGAAACGGAACACTATCGCATCGGCGGTCTGATATACCGAAGCCGAAAGATCGCCGTTACCGAGCAGAAGACCTTCCTCGGCCGCCAACAACGGCTGGTCAACCTCAATTACGTGCGCGCCCAGGGCGCAGTTCGCCGCCAACGCCAAAAGAGGCAGTGTGATTTTTTTCACTTTTCTTCTCCCTTCAAACGATATTTACCGCCGGGAACGGTTTTGAATTCAAGCCGGCCAAATTTATCCTTGGCGGCAGTAACAGGCTTTCCGTTTTCATCGACAATTTTCCACTCTCCCCACAAGAGACAATTCTCTCCCCTCTCGGAGGTTATCGTGACATCACGCACTTTGCCGCCGGAAAACTCCGCATCGACGAGAAACGCCCCCTGCGCCCGCCACGAGCGGATTTTCACATCCTGGCTTTCCGGCCAGCGCGGAAAGAGCCGGATCGCGCCGTCCCAACTCTGAAGAATCATCTCCTGAAACGGCGCCATGCACGAAAGCGACTCCGTCCAGGCGCCGCCGTTCCACACCGCCTCGGGCATCGCCCCGACCAGCCCGTTGGGATGGCGCCAGCGCACAAGGTCCTCGCGGAACGCGCGGAAAGAGCGCTCCGGCACACATTCATTGCCGCGGACATGACCTATGCGTCCCCAATGAAGAATACCGAGATAATCCCATGAGTGATGAGTCTTCTTCGCCGTCTCGCCGTTCCACGGCTTTGACGGACGGTAGGCCGGATGCGAACCGTTTTCCGGCGGACAGCACAGATAGCAATGGAAGGCATAATCCGCGTCATCCCCCTTGAACGATTTGCGCGTGTGCGACGCGGCGAGATTATCAAGCCGGTCTTGCCACTCCGAGCGCAGCCGCTTATCGACGTCCAGCGCCTTCGCCGCCTCTATCGCCGCCCAAAGCGAAAAGCGCACGTGCATCATAACCTGCGGCCGGTCGCACAGTTCCATCGGCTTTTTCCAGCCGCCCTCGCCCTGTACCGACGGAAACGCATGATATTTGCCGTCCTTCAGTTCCGGCGGCAGATCGGGATGCGGAGCCTTCTTGAGAAAATCAAGATAAAAAAGCGCACAGTCCTTAATCATCGGATAGCCGCGTTTCGCGAGCCACCGAAGATCTTTGGTGTACATATAATATTCCCAATAGTGCGTCATCATCCAACCGGTCATATACGCCATGCGCCCGAGCGGAAGCCGTCCGCTGTAATCATCTTCAGCAAGGCACGGAAACTGCTCAAGCTGGAAGAAGACGCCCCGACAGCCGTAGTAGTCACGAGCGATTTTGCGCCCAACCGGTACCGAAAATTCAACTCCGTCCATGTAGGCCTCGGCCTGATCAAGACGGTTGGCGGTGAAATCGCCCCAGAATATCGAATGGAAATTGTAGTTGGCGTGATAGTCGCCGTTCCAGCGCGAATAATCGGAAAGAACGGACGGGAAAAAGAGCCCCGGCGGCACCGCGCCGGATTTGAGAATACAGCGCCGCGCATGATAAGTAGCGTACCAGAGATCCTCAAGAAACTTGTCGCCGGGCATCGAAAAGCCGCTTTTCGCCCAGTATTCGGCACCTGCTTTAACGGCCCTCTGACGATATTGCGCGAACGATTTGAGCGGCTTGGGCGCATCGAGAGTCTTGTCGCGCGAAGTGGTGACGGCGAGCGCCACCGATCCGGAAAGGACGTTCGTTCCACCCTGCAGCAGAAAATAGGCGTTTTTGCCGCCCGGGGGCATTTTCGGTCTCCAGAAACTTCCGCATTTCACTATCGGGTCGAGCGTGAGCCGGCAGCGGAATCCCTGCGGGAAAAGCGCATCGTGATAAAAACGCTGTTCGATTTTGTTCTCCCCGACCACCTCCGGCGGCGGCAGCGGCTTTATGCCGCCGTCAAATCCGACCGGCTTGCCGGGATATGCCGGATTGTCTTCAACGCTTCGGCGTACCCAGCTTTCGTAGTCGGGATCCGCCCAGCGGTGAACCGAAACATACAGCGGCGCCTTGTTCGAGATGCGCGTTTCATCGTTCCAGCCCTCAACCTTCCAATCGACGGCCAATACGTTCAAATCCGGATCGACCACGGCCTCAATGCGCACCACGACTCCGCGCTTCCATTTGAGTTCAACCTCTATGCGCCCTTCTTCAATGTGAAGACGATGCACCGCGCTGTCGGCGACTCCGAGATCACGCGGCAGACGCAGACGCATTTCGCCAGTCGGCTTGGGCATCGGATAAGGCCCGGAGCGTAAAGCGGTTTTTCCCCGGGTAATCTCCAGAAGCCGTTCGCCGCCCGGCAGCTTCTTCATCTCTTCAATATTGGTGGCGTTCCAGCCGGACACCTTCCAGCCGCACTTCAATACGCCGTCGATGAACTCTTTCACCGTCGGCGGCTTGAACTGCTTTGAAAAATCGATCCGCCGGTCCCAGACGTCGTTCTTGCCGAGACGGAAAACGACGTCGGCCGCCGTCTGATAAACAGAGACTGAAAGATCGCCGTTACCCAAAAGGAGTCCCTCGCCGGGCGACTGCGCCGGGCGGTCGATCTCGACAATATGCGCGGCAGAAGACGTTTCCGCCGCAGCCGCCGCAACCGCGGCGAGCAGGAGAGCAAAAAGAGTTCTCATC
>JAFVZE010000357.1 GCA_017508315.1 Kiritimatiellia bacterium
CGGATCGACGAAGTTATCGAACGCATATCCAAATGCATGGATGAACGGTTCTTGATCCCTGTGATGTCCAGCACGGGACGCTTCCCTCCGATCTCAGCTATGAATTCCTGGTCCGCCAGCATGGAATCAACCATTTTCTCAACTGTCCTGCGCACATCCTGCGGCTCTAGCGCGGCAGTCATAGCCTTGCGATCCAGTTGGGTTTCGGTGGCAACCATCGATGTGCTGCATCCGCTCGAAAACGCCGCCGCAATCGCAGCGATCACAACAACCTTCATAATATTAACCATTTGTTCGGTCCCTTTCTGCTTTCAACTCTTTTATTGGATTCACTCGGCCGTATCCGTTTCGCGGATGACCATCTTGGCCGTAACAGCCTTCGCATTAGGCGCAACGCCGGTGAACACGAAGGAATCCTTGCCGTCAAGAATGATTGCCCTGAACGGCTTGCCGTCGGGATCTATCTCCGTTCCTTCGGCGTCCAACCAGATCATGCGTGCCTGAAGACGCTGACGGCGATGCGTGAGAGACTCGATCGTCACCGACGCTTTCTTGATGCCGTCATATTGGTCGTAGGTCGTACGCACAACCTTCACGCGATTGGAGAGCCTCGTCGAGCCCTCATAGACGCTTGCCTCACCGGCGAGAGTGTCTACCTTCACTCGCGTACCGGCCGTTTCGACACACCCTGCCGCTACGGCGGCAGCTGCGGCCAAAAGAACATTTCTGAACATCATTTTTTAATCTCCTTTCCACTTAAATCCAGCAACGGAGCACCGGCTCCGCCGATGCATGCGGACACGCCATGCCACACGGTGCCGGTCTTGGCGATCCATACTATACGTGTTTCGCCGGGCGATAGCGAAACTTTAACCGGAATCGAACTTCCATCCGCTCCGACGCAAAGGCTGTACTCTCCGGGCGGCATGTCGCTGTCGCACCAAATATGCTGCATAGCAGGCAGTGTGACCCAACTTCTCGTATCGGCGCGGCGGATGGCAGAGACCACCATATTTCCGGCGAAGACCGCCAGCTTCACATAATTGTTGCCGGCGGCGTTTGCGCTCGCCTGCGCCCCCGCCTGAACCGCGGCACGGGTGAGATTGCGCACGATGACGCCGGGCAGTTTTTCTTTCAGATCGCGAGCCGCGAGCGAACACACATCCACGGCGACACCAGCCTCGCAGCCATGTTCACAGCCGGAAACTGAAACGCGCTCGGCAAGGGTGGTCGTAGAATATTTCGGAATGTCAATGGAAAAACCGGTATAGACGGGAACAGGAATTTTCAGCGATTCTCTGACGGGAACAAAATCCTGCTCGTACATGACTATCAGTTTGGACCGGCCGCTGCGGGGCGTGGCGGAGCCTTCGGCGCGCGCCGCATCCTTGGCGAAAACTGCGCACTCCGGCTTGACGGCCGATGCTTTGCGATAACTCTGCCACGCCGCTTCAAGATCGCCGTCCGCTTCGAAAAGAACGCCCGTAAGCCACCAGAGAAGAGGATTCTCCCATGAATTCCGGCTCGCCGCGATCATGGACTCCAGCGCGGCATTCTGCTCTTCGATCAACCCGCGGGCCTGTTCGGTCATCCCTTCCGGCTCGGACGTCGCATCCGCGCCGTAGAGGCCGGCAAACGAGTCCTGCACATACACCCCAAGACGCGCATCGACCAGCGCATCCTCGCGCTTCCCCGTGAAAATCTGAGAGAGAATACCGTACTCGATGGCCATGTTCAGTTCATAGGGCGGGAGGTAATATTCACGGGTCCGGTCGTCGGTTATCGTGGATGACATTGCCGTATTGGCCAGGTCTCCCGCCTTTAACTTAGGTTCGGATTCCGTCCTGTCGACGGCTGAATCCATCGCCGAGCGGAAGCGCCGAACAGCGTCGGCGAACCTACCGGAAAGCATAGCCACGCGCCCAGCCTCGACGACACCGAGATTTTTCGAATAATAACTGTCTTCCGCAAGATCAGTGCTCCATGCCTCTGCCTGCGCGTTATTGCCCGATCGCAGCGCATCGACAGCCCGCTGTGCATCTCTATCGACAGAAACGCACCCGCAGACTATCATCCACAACGCTGCTGAGCAAAACACGCAGAAACGCATAATCAATTATCCTTCAACACCCGAACGCCTGAATTCCCGACATCGCGCCATTTCGAGGTATCGAGATTAATGCGCACACCACGCTCACGTGCGGCATCAGCATAGCGTTTCGCAAGATCGGCTCGCATCGCCTCGATCGAACCCCATTTCCGAACACCTTCGTCGCTCAACTCCAGGGCCACCTCCAACGTCATCCCTTCCGAAATTGAAACCGTCGCCACATATGGCTTCATCCATGCTCGAGTAACCCGTAACTGATGGAGTCCCGATGCGGCGCGGAACGAGCCGGGCGTAGAACCGATTACAGCTCCATCAAGTTCGACGGTCACGCCGCCAACCACGCGACGCAGTTCCTGCAGCTGCTCGCCTTTCGCACCTCTTGTCTGACTCTCAAGCTCGGCAACAGTCTTGTCAATCGTGGTTGAGACATGAAACTCGACCATTGTGTCCGCCGCGGCTGCAGGGACGCGCCAGCGCGAAGCCTTTTGCGCAACAGCCGTGGTAATGTCGCTCGCCCACTGGTCAAAAAGCATCTGGTAGTAGTTCATTGGATCGTCAGCGGCATCAAGTATGGGCAACTGACGCACCCATGTCGGCATTCCATCCACGCTAGCGCCGGTCGAATCCATAACCTTAAGCGTCATGCGCAGGGTGAAGATAGTGTTCAGCCGCCCGCCCAGATTGCGCTTCATCGAACTTGCATTGACAATCGTAGCCGCTGCTATGTAGTCGCATCCCAGCATCTTCGCGATGCGGGACACTGAACCTCCGGAGAAAACCCCAGCGATAAGCTCGGCTTTTTCTTCGGCGGCAGTCACCTTATACCGGCGGAACGTGTCCGCGACCTGCGCCGAATCGACGATCGCAAGCCCGTCCACTTCGGCCAAGGCCGCAGTCAAGCGATCGCGCACGCTGTCAACCTCATCATCCATTCCAACAACGCGCGTACGGTTTTGCACGAACACCGCTATTTTTCTCTGCCGCATCTCATGCTGAACACAGGAAACCGATTCAACAACAGTCGTCGTGACATTTTTGACGACCGTCGTAGTAGTTGTTGTCTGCTGGGCAAAAACAATCACCGCGCTCGCCATTGCGAGCATTAACGCCAACCGTTTCATCTGATTTCCCTCCTTTTATTCCGTTTCAAATTCGATTTCGAGAATGTTCCCCGGCTTAATCCGTTCCGCGCCAAGATAGAATCTTGCGACAGACGGTATCTTCCCGGTCGTCAACGCCACATTCTTGTCGCGCGCCAGAGTCTCGATGTTCCTGCGCACCCATGCACGCGCATCCTCAAAGCGGCTGTAACCTATTTTGATTGCGATGATACCCTTCTGCGTTTTTGGATCGTATTGCAGCGACATGACCTCAATACACATAACTGCGGCGCGACCTTCAATAACACCGTCATTCAATGAAAAATCAGGAAAATCAATACGCACGTCCGACACATGTCCACCATGAGCGCCTACATAATCAGCCGCTATCGTAGAACGCAATTCCCGTTTGATGCAATCCATCGCCGACAGCCCGGTATCAGCTCCGTTTTTAAGACGAAGTCTAAAATTATAGGCGTACCGGTCATCAGAAACACGTTCAAATCTGTTGACAACATAGGAGACGCCAGCCTGACTTTTCAACATCCGACTGCTTTCGGACATCTCCTGATGCTTTGCTCTTATTGCAGGTAACGACTTGCCTCTATTGATATACGGGACCATGTCACGCGGAATTCGTGTTGACACGGAAGTCTTCCCGAAAGATTTGACGCTAATCATCACAGTCGGATTTTTCCATGCGAAATAACCTCCGGAATGACCGATCTTTATTACATCAGGCTCCCCCCACGTTCGGCATGATTCATCCAATTGGAGCGATATCTCGCGGCAAAATGACAAATATTTCGCATATTGCGCCGACCCGCGAAAAACATAACCTCTATCCCCAAACTTTGGAGGTGCAAATATGCATCCTTCAAGCAGTAATAAGGATATTGCAATGATAACTGAACGCATCATCGATTTTCCCAATATCTGTTTCTGACGGACGCGTCTTTATTAACCTTCAACTCATCAACAAACGGCAATGTCCACTGCAATTTTGAATATTCTCTGCCTTCAGGGGTTTGGGCGTCGACAGCACGAACAATTTTTCCGTCACTGTCATAAATAACATAATAGACATATGTCGGATAATCTGAATAATACAATTCCAAAGGAGTGCCGATAAACTCCCATAAAAAATAAGTCGCTGCATCAAGCACACCATGGGTACAAAACCGAACAACCTTCCACCCTATTGGAATTCCATCGATAAACTGTATTTGTTCTGCATAATTCCCACCACTATCCAAGCCGCAAGCAATCGGATATCCAAAGCGGTGGTCAACATACGCCATTGAAACTCCAGCCGTTAATTCTTCCGGAGGACGATCAATCGGCAGTTTGGACGACATTACAATAGAACAACCACTCAACAACGTAAGCAACGAAAAAGACAGCCAACGGGTCATTAAAAACCTTCTCTTATTAAAAATACCAGTTCAATACAGGAAAGAAAGGAATGTCGTTGTCTTCAATGACATTCAGAAAACCAATCTGAACGCCATACATCTTACGCGTCACATTGATTCCTCCGATCTGAAGACCACGAAAGCGGTCGGTGGTGTTTACAACGCCGATTTGAACGCCGTCAAAATCCTCAATCCAATTCCATACGCCGACCTGAAGTCCTTTCACATCCCAATCAAATCCCCACGGCAGCCCCACGGGAGTGATGACGTTAACGGACAAGGGAGTATATGTCTTCAAGCATTGAGAGGGAGGATTCTTACCTTCCGCTTTCAAAACGGCTTCCGCGCCATACGCGAGGCAGACACAAAAAATCGAAACAGATAGAAACACTTTTTTCATTTTATTCTCTCAACTTCTTTACATCAATTTTCATTTCGCAACTGCTTTCATTATACCATAACTGCCATCCTCCATGCAAACATCACCCCTCCCAATCTCAGGCAATGCCCCACCTGTCCTTCCTATCAAAAAAAAATCTGAGAAAATTATCTTGACGACAAAATGAGCAGCGTAAAAGCGTTTCACTCACCGTTTTATTCTGCCTTATAGCAATATTGCTTCGGGTAGGTCGGAGGCGCGGCGACTTTCGGGGTGGTGCGGCTCAAGAGATTCACTTTACCTCGGTAATGCTTCGGCGGCAAGCAAAAGCAACAACCCACTTCAGCCACAAGATACACAGAAAATTTGTGACGATTTGTGGACAATGCGCCCCTTCTTCGCTCAAATGTTGCCTTAATTCGCGGTCAGTTTAAGTCCGACGATGCCGATGACTATGAGCGCGGCAGAAAGGAGCCGGAGCGCCGCCGCAGGTTCGCCGAAAAGAACGATGCCCGCCACGACGCTGCCGACGGCGCCGATGCCCGTCCAGATCGCATAGGCCGTCCCCATCGGGATCGTGCGTATCGCGATCGAAAGAAGCCACATGCTCAATATCATGGAGACGACGCAAAGCGCCGCGGCGAGCGGATTGCGGAAGCCGTCGGAATATTTCAACGCGACCGCCCATGCGACTTCGAATCCGCCGGCCAACATCAGAACAAGCCAGTTCATGATTTCAACTCCTTATTTCTTTTTTCTTCAGACTTTCCACGCGGCAACAACACTCCCCTCGCCATATGGAGGGCGAAAGTCATTCTTCCAAACATCCGATGAAATCAAAATCTTTCGCTTTCGCAAGTTTCACTTTCACGAATTCGCCGACCTCGCCGCCTTTGATGCGCACAACCCCGTCCACGTCAGGCGCCTGACTCGCCATACGCGCCACTCCCGGCGCGACAACAAGCGCCTTGCGGACGGAGCCGATCATATTGCCGGACTTGACCGCCCATATCTTTGCGGCCAGGTCCATCACCTCGCGCTCGCGCTTTTCCGCCGTCGCCCGGCTCGGGCGGCCGGACATCGAATACGACGCCGTTCCCTTTTCCGGCGAAAACGCGAACGCCCCGAGATGATCGAACTGCATCCGCCGCAAGTCCGACAGAAGCCGCCGGAAACGCGCCTCGGTTTCGCCGGGGAAGCCGGTCATTATCGTGGTGCGCAAGGTGACTCCCGGCACAAGCTCGCGCAGCGTCTCTGCCGCCGCAAGACTCGCCGCCGCCGCCGCACCGCGGTTCATGCGCTCCAGCACTTCCGGCACCGTGTGCTGCAGCGGCACATCGATATACTTCACCGCATGACGGGAATTGTTCATCCAGTCGAGAAATTCGCCGGAAATCTCGTTGGGATACGAATAAAGAACGCGGATCCAGAAATCTCCCGGCAGATCGTCGAGCGCCCACAGAAGATCGCTCAGCCCGATCCGGTCGCGCTTCGAACCCTTGAAATCGATGCCGTAGAGCATCGGATCCTGCGCGATCACGTTCAGTTCCCGGCAGCCGCTTGCAAGAAGCGCCTGCGCTTCGGCGAGAATCATCTCCGGCGGACGGCTGCGGTATCTGCCGCGGATTCCGGGAATCGCGCAGTAGGCGCAGCGGTGGGCGCAGCCTTCGGCGATCTTCAGATAGGCGAACGCCCTGCCGGTAAAACGCAATCCGGGCACGGCGGGATCTTTCCACTCCTTCGGCACGCCGATCCATTCGTCGACTCCGGGGAAATTTCCCGCCGCTCCGGGATAACGCTGCGGATAGCAGCCGGTCACCACGACTTTTCCGAATCTTCCGCGGCGCTTGAGTTCAAGCGCACGCAGAATCTCCGCTTCCGCCTCTTCACGGGCCGCGGCGATGAACGAGCAGGTATTGACGATGACCACATCGGCGCGGTCCGGATCGGAAGAGAGCGTATAGCCGGACTTTATCATGTCGCCGGCCATAAGCTGGAGATCGACCGCGTTTTTAGCGCATCCGAGCGACACCAGCGCCAATGTTCCGCTGCTCATAACTCCCCCTCGCTCAGAACTTTATCGACTTGCCGTCTTTGGAAAGACGCCCGCGCATGCGCGGCTTCGTCTTGCCGGCGAGCACCGCATCTGCGAGCGGATCTTCAATGTACTGCTGCACCACGCGGCGCAGAGGACGCGCTCCGAGCGCACTGTCGTAGCCCTTTTCGACCAGAAAATCAACCGCCCTGGCGTCGAGCGAGAGGTCGATATGCGAATCTTTGAGCCTGACCCGGAGTTTCACCAGTTCAAGCGCGAGAATCGATTTCATATCGTCCTTTTCAAGCTTGCGGAAAACGACGATATCGTCAAAACGGTTCAAAAGTTCCGGACGGAAAGTCCGCTTCGCCTCCGAGAGCAGTTTCTCGCGCAGCATTTCGTAGCTCGTTTCGGCGGTGTTTTGCGCGAACCCGAGAGAATGCCCTTCGCGGGCGAAGTCAAAACCGAGATTCGCGGTGCAGATGATGATCGTGTTGCGGAAATCGACCACCCGTCCCTGACCGTCGGTAAGGCGGCCTTCGTCGAGAATCTGCAGCAGCATGTTCATGACATCGCCGTTGGCTTTCTCGAACTCGTCGAAGAGCACCACCGAATACGGACGGCGGCGGACTTTCTCCGTGAGCTGTCCGCCTTCGTCGTAGCCGACGTATCCCGGCGGCGCGCCGACGAGCCGCGACGAAGAATACTTCTCCTGGAACTCGGACATGTCGAGCGAAATGAGCGCCTTGTCGTCGCCGTATACTTTGTCGGCGAGCATCTTCGCCAAGTGCGTCTTGCCCACTCCCGTAGGCCCGAGGAACAGAAACGAACCTATCGGACGCTTGGGGTCGGCAGTAAGCGCGCGGGAACGTTTGAGCGCCCTGGCGATCGACTTTATCGCTTCCTCCTGCCCGATCACCGACTCTCCGAGATTCTTCTCCATGGCGAGGAGCTTTTCCGCCGTGGAAGCGTTCATCTTCTCCACGGGAACGCCGCTGATGAAACTTACCGTCTCGGCGATGTCAAGTTCGGAAACCTCGACAACCTCTTCGGCGTGCGTCTCCTTCCACTTGCGCAGCGCCTCCTGGAACTCGACTCCGGCGCTGCGCAGTTCATCGCGGTACTTTGCCGCCGTATCGAAATCGCCCGCGGCGACGGCCGACTCCTTTCTGCCGCGCAGTTCGTCGATGCGCTCCTGCATTTTCGTGAGATTCCCGGGTCTCGCGCTGGCGGCGGCGCGGATGCGCGCGCCCGTCTCGTCCATCGCGTCGATCGCCTTGTCCGGAAGCTGCCGCTCGGGCAGATACCGCGCCGTCAGTTCGGCGGCGGCGCGCAGCGCGCTTTCGGTCATTTTCACCGAATGGTATTCCTCGTATTTCGGCGCGATGCCTCGCAGAATCGCCACCGTATCGGCGACGGACGGTTCGTCCACCTGCACCGGCTGAAAGCGGCGTTCGAGCGCGGCGTCCTTTTCGATCGATTTGTGATATTCCCTGAGCGTCGTCGCGCCCACGCACTGCAGCTCGCCGCGGGCGAGCGCGGGCTTGAGGATGTTCGCCGCGTCCATCGACCCTTCGGCGCCGCCGGCGCCGACCAGGGTGTGGATCTCATCGAGAAAAAGAATGATGTTTCCGCTGCGGCCGGTCTCGTCGATGATCTTCTTGAGGCGCTCCTCGAACTGTCCGCGGTACTGCGTTCCCGCGACCACTCTGGCCATATCCAGAGCGACCACGCGCCTGGACTGCATCTTCTCCGGCACTTCGCCGCGGTGGATCGCCTGGGCGAGTCCTTCGGCGACGGCGGTTTTGCCGACGCCGGCCTCGCCGATCAGAACCGCGTTGTTCTTCGTGCGCCGCGAAAGAATCTGGATCACGCGCTTGAGCTCCTTTTCGCGTCCGATCACCGGATCGAGCCGTCCGCGCCGCGCGAGGTCGGTCAGGTCGCGTCCGTAGGCGTTGACGGTGGGCGTCTTCTGCGCCTTGCCGTTCGCGCCTTCCCTGACGGGCGTATCCTCATCGCCGTCCCCGGCGCCGTCTTCGTCGCCGCCGTCCCGCGAAGCGGAGTTTTCCGGTCCGCTCTGACTGCCCGCGGCGATGAACTTCTCCACCGTGACCCCGGCGTTGAAGAGAAGCTGCGCGGCGGCGTTCTCGCCCTCGCGGAGCATCGCCAGCACGAGATGCACCGTATCGATGATCTTGCCTTCGCCGCCGGCTTCGATACCCGACATCTCCAGCACTTTGCGCGTTCGGGCAGTAAGCGGAAGCTGTCCGCGCTGGAGCATCCCCTGCGAGGAGCCTGAGATCATCGTCTTCATCGACTCGGCGAGATCGTCGAGCGAAAAGCCGAGCGTCTGCAGACGCTTCGACGCCTGACACTGCGCGATCGCCAGAAGCGAAAGAAATATGTGCTCGCAGCCGACATGGTCGTGTCCGAGCTGTCGCGCGCAGCTGGACGCGGCGTTCAAGGCGTCTACCGCGTGTTTGGAAAATATCAGATTCACAGAAACCTCTCCTCCGCCCGTTCGTTGAGCACGACATCCTCGAAACGGGCATTCATTTCATCGGCGCGCCGCGCGTCGATACGGTCGCGCTCGGACGCCTCCATCCTGTCTTCGCTGCCGGAAAGATCGACGGCGGCGATCATTTTCTCCAGCTCGGAAAGCCCGATGCCGTCGAGCATTTTCTCAAGCGCGGCCAGCCTCATGGGCGAAAGCAGATCGAAAAGCTCTCCCGGCGAAAGCAGCCGGCAGTTTTTAAGGATCGCCAGCGCCCGGCAGAGCGCGTCGCCGAACACCCGCGGCATCTCCTCGAAAAGACGCACTCTGGCGTTGCGCTCCTGCTCCACGAGATCCCCGAGAAAACGCGCGGCCCGTTCGCCGTTGCCGGAATGCACGAGCCTGAACGCGTGCCCGGTCGAATGTACGCCGTCGGAGTCGAAACCGACAAGTTCCATCTCCAGCGCCCTGGCCGCCCGCATCGCCGCCTCAAGTTCTCCGATGAGATGCAACCCTTCAAGATGCAGAGCGCCGGCCATCCGGTATGCCGGCTTGACCCCGGCGATCCGGCATTCCTCCCGCGTTGACTTGCGCCGCCGTTCGCTCTTGGCGGACTCCGCCTTTTCAAGATCGGAAACCATGCCGTGAACGGCGTCGAGAATCGCCCCGATGAACGGCGGCGGTTCGCCTCCCGACCCGGAAACGGTAATGGACATCCCCGGCGGCAAACCGCTCGTCTTGCGCGTGCGCTGGCTCTTCTTCTGCCTTTTGGCTCTCTCCGCCTTCGCACAGGCGCGGCAGACGTACAACTCGCTTTCCGCGCCGTTGTCGTTTTTTACAATCGCCGTCTCTGCATCGGCGTTATGGCACACTTCACACTTCATAGGTGCGAATTATACCATACACCGCGACTTCAGGCGAGGAGAAATCCCCGCCTTCAACTTCCTAATCGTTGCCGTCCGCCTTGCGCGGCATCAGAAACGCCGCCAACAGGCAAAACAGAACCGGTATCGCGGCGAAATCGACCAGCAGCACCCTGATCACCTCGTCGCGTTCGACAC
>JAFVZE010000358.1 GCA_017508315.1 Kiritimatiellia bacterium
GGGCGGCTGGAGAATTCCATCCATTTCCCCGTGAACGGATGCGCGAACCTGAGAAGGTGCGAATGCAGATACAGCCGCATCGCAGGTTTGCCGCCGTATTTCACATCCCCGATCACCGGATGCCCGGCTTCGCTGAAATGCACCCGGATCTGGTTCTTGCGTCCGCTCTTGAGCGTCACTTCGACGAGCGTCGCCCCGTCCTCTTCGGAAAGCCGCCGCCACTCGGTGCGTGCGAACTTGCCGAAACGCGGATTTCCGACGCTTGACACTTTCATGGTCCGCGGATCGTCCCGCAGATGCGATTCAAAGCATCCGCTCTCCGCGCCGAGACGCCCTTCGACCTTGGCTATATAAATCTTTTCGGTGAGACTGTTCCAGTCCGAACGGAATTTCTCCGCCACCTCCTCGCTTTTGGCGAACATCATGACTCCGCTCGTGTCTCGGTCGAGCCGGTGGACGAGAAACACGCGTTTGCCGCTTCTGGCCTGTCCCTTGCGGACATGGGCGTTGAGATGCTCTTCCGCCGTAGAGCGCTCCCCGAGCCTCGTATGCGTGGTAAGCATCCCCGCCGGCTTGTCGATCACGATCACGTCGCGATCTTCATGAAGTATCGGAAATGGCAGACGGCCTTTCACACGATCGCGTCCAGCACCGCCCTGATCGGCGAAGGATCGACATGTTCGACCGCCCCCGCATCGACAGCCTTGGCGTACTGCGCATCGATCGGAATCGACGCGACCGCCTTGATCCCGTGGGCGGCGGCTATCTCCTTAGCCTTGCCCTCGCCGAATATGCGGTGCACCTTCCCGCAGTCGGGACACCTGAATTCGCTCATGTTCTCCACGAGGCCGAGAATCGGAACCTTCATCATGTCCGCCATGCGCACGGCTTTCTCCACGATGAGCGAAACGAGATCCTGCGGCGAAGTGACGATGACGACACCCGCGACCGGCAGCGACTGCAGAACCGTAAGCGGCACGTCTCCGGTGCCCGGCGGCATGTCGACGAACATGACGTCGACATCGCCCCAGGCGACATCGCTCCAGAACTGCTTCACCGCTCCGGCGATGACCGGCCCGCGCCAGACCACCGGATCGGCGGGATTCTCCACAAGCAGATTGAGGCTCATCACTCCGATGCCGCTCTGCGTCCGGCACGGCAGCATGTTCTCGCCGTCGGACGTGACGCGCTCGGCGACGCCGAAGGCCGTAGGGATCGAAGGTCCGGTTATATCGGCGTCGAGAACCGCGGTCTTGAGGCCGCGCTGCGCCGCGCCCACCGCCAGAAGTTCGGTGACGAGGCTTTTGCCCACGCCGCCCTTGCCGCTCATGACCGCGATCACCTTGCGGACGTCCGATTTGGCGTTGGCGGCGACCTTGAAAGACTGTTCGCCGCTGCACTTGCCGCTTGCGCGGTCGGCGCACTCGGCGCAGTTGTGGTTGCACTCGCCCATGGCTCAGCCCTTCTTCGGAGGATTGTAGCCGTAGGGGTTCTTGCGCTGCCAGCGCCAGGCGTCCTCGCACATCTCCTCGATGCCGCGTTCGGCCTTCCATCCGAGTTCCTTGAGCGCGAGCGCCGGATCGGCCCAGCATTCGCCGATGTCTCCGGGGCGGCGCGGCTTGATGACGTAGGGGACGCTGCGCTTGGAAGCCTTTTCGAAAGCCTTGACGATCTGGAGCACCGAATAGCCGTTGCCGGTGCCGAGATTGTAGATCTTGAGTCCGAGCTGCGGCTCGGCGGCGAGTTTTTCGATCGCCTTGAGATGACCGAGCGCGAGATCGACGACATGGATGTAGTCGCGCACTCCCGTGCCGTCCGGAGTCGGATAGTCGTTTCCGAAAACGCTCAGTTCTTTAAGACGCCCGACGGCCACCTGCGAAACGTAGGGCAGAAGGTTGTTGGGGATGCCGGCGGGATCTTCGCCGATCAGCCCCGACTTGTGCGCGCCGATCGGATTGAAGTAGCGCAGAAGGATGACGTTCCAGCGCGGATCGGCCTTCTGCACGTCCTTGAACACCTGCTCCATCATAAGCTTCGTCCAACCGTAGGCGTTGGTGCAGCCGGGCGTGGGGAAATCTTCGCGGATCGGCACCGACGGCGGCTGGCCGTAGACGGTCGCGGAAGACGAGAATACGATATTGCGGCAATCGTGGTCGGCGAGACATTTGAGAAGCGTGAAGGTGCCGCCGAGATTGTTGTTGTAGTATTTGAGCGGGATCTGCGTCGACTCCCCGACCGACTTTAGCGCCGCGAAGTGGATCGCCGCATCGAAACGCCCTTCCCTGTCCAGCACCTTATTGAGTTTCTTCTCGTCGCGGATGTCGACCTTGTAGAAAACGGGCGCTTTCCCGGTGATTCGCTTGACGCGGGCGAGCGACTTCCTGGAGCTGTTGCAGAGATTGTCCACTATCGCCACCTCGTGACCCGCGTTCAAAAGTTCAACTACGGTGTGACTGCCGATGAATCCGGCGCCGCCGGTTACCAGAATCTTCATTTTCGTCCTTTCCTTCCTGATTCTTCAAGGAAAGGCTATTATACCAAAATCCCCGTATCAATCTCCACCGTGACCACTCCGTCCAGACGGCGGTCCCAAGGTCCCTGCGGCAACCGGTCCTTCATCTGGAACGAATATGCCACTCCGTACGCTTTGGCCTCCGGTTTCGCGGCGGCGAGAAAACGGTCGTACCAGCCGCCGCCGAATCCGAGGCGCTTGCCGTCCGGCGTGAACGCGAGCCCCGGACATATCCACAGATCCACTTCTCCGCAATGCGCCACGACATACCCGTCGTCCGTCTTCTCGGGAACGCTTACGGCGATGCCCCGCTCCTCGCAGGCGCGCTCGAACTCCGCCGGATCCAGTTCGCTTTTCAGCGCGCGGTAGAGACAGACGCGTTTCACGCCGTCAAGGAAGCCAAGCAGTTTCAGACACAGTTCATGCGATTTCTCAAGCCTCGTCCGCGGAGAAACGGCCGCGCGCAGCGCCTTCATTTCCCTCCTGACGAGCGTTTTCTCGAGTTCCATCCAAGGACGGCGGACGAAATCCCGCTCGTCCGCCCGCGGGTGCGGCAGCGTCAATTCCGGATCGTCAAGTTTCACCCCGTCGTAATCGATCATGTCGATATCGATCGTGCGCGGCGAATTGCGCACATTCCCCCGCTTCCGTCCAAACCCGTCCTCGGTCCTGTGCATCCGCCGCGAAAACTCCATCGGCGGAAGATCGGTTTCGAAAACCGCCACCCGGTTGAGGAATTTCACGGACCGGAATTCCTCGGGCACCCCGACCGGCTCCGTCTCCTCGATTTCGCTCGCGGCCAGAAGTCTGGTGCCGGGATAGGCGCACACTTCCGCCAGCGCCCGCTCAAGATACCCGCGCCGCGGCGGGATGTTGGAACCGAATGCGAGAACGACCCTGCTCATTTTACCGCCGCTTTTACCGCCGCCGCCGCCAGACACATTCCGAATGTCGCCGTGACCTGCATGAGACTGCCCTTCGCCCCGCCGCGGCAAGACGCAGATATCTGTTCGCGGCTCCATACGCACTCGAATTTCCCGGGGTAGCGTCCGAGTCGGCGGAATCTGCCGCGGAGTGCCTTCGCCAGCCCGTCGCCCTCGACCTTGTCGAACCGGGAGATGCACACTTTGGTCGGATCGGTCCGAAACGCCGCCCCCATGCTGGAAATCACCGGAACCCCGGCCTCGAACGCGTTCAGAATAAGCGCCGCCTTGCAATCCGCGCTGTCTATCGCGTCGACGACGACATCGAAACGCGCAAGTTCCCCGGCGGCGTCATCCGGCAGATAGCGGCGGCGGAGCGCCGTCACATCGGCTGCCGGGTTTATGGCGAGAAGACGCTCTCTCATCGCCTCGGCCTTGAAATGCCCGATGGCGGAGACCGTGGCCGGACATTGGCGGTTCAGGTTGCTCGCCGCGACCACGTCATCGTCCATCACCGCAAGATGCCCTGCGCCGGTGCGAACCAGCGCCTCCGCGCACCAGCCTCCGACGCCTCCCGCGCCGACGACGAGAATCCTTGCGGACGCGAGTCTGGCCATCGCCGGTTCGCCGAGCAGAGCGGCCGAACGGTCGAACATTCCTTCTTCTTCCGCCGCGATGTCCGTCATATCAGTTCCCGTTCACGCCGCGCGGTCTACCAGCAGAGCGCGCCCAAAGCGTCCTTCAGCAGCCGCGAAGCGTGCTCTTCGCGGGTGTTGGCGTTTATCGAACCGAGCACCACCACTATCGCCCGTCTGCCTCCGCGTCTGCCGGTGAGCACGATCGAACTCCCTCCGGCGTTGATGTAGCCGGTCTTGAGCCCGTCCACCGCCTCGCTGCCGTCGGGGTTGAAAATCTTGAACTTGTCCATGCGCATGATGCGGTTGTGGTTCAGAACGTTCACCGATTTGCCGTTGCCGTCGACGACGGTCGCGACCTTGGTGGAGGTGTACTTGAATATCTCGGGATGTTTGATTATCTCCAGCGCGAGTTTCAGCTGATCGGCGGCCGTGGAGCGGTTGAACTTTTTCCACGGATACCTGCGCCGCGCGCTGGGCGGCAGTCCGCTCGGATTGTAATACGCGGTGTTCTTCATCCCCAGTTCCGCGGCCCTCGCGTTCATCCGTTCGACGAACGCCGGAAGCGACCCCGCCGAATTGACCGCCAGAACGACGGCGGCGTCGTTCGCGCTCATGACCATGAGCGCCATCAGAAGATCGTCGACGCTCATCGACTGTCCGGCCTTTATCCCGATCCAGCTCGGCTCGGACTGATACGCCTCGGCGGTGGCGACGACCTTGTCTTTGAGCGAATACCTGCCCTTTTTCACGTCCTCGAGCACCAGAAGCGCCGTCATCAGCTTGGTGACGCTCGCCGGATATGCTTCGCGCTCGGCATTGTCGCTGAAAAGGATCCGTCCGCTCTCGGCGTCGGCGGAAATCGCCCCGACGTAGGGAGTGCGGCGGAAAGCGCTCTCCGGCGCGGCCTTGACGGACGATGCCGCCGCGGGGCGCCTCGGCTCTGCGGAGCGTTTCTTCTTCGCCGGAGCGCCGAAGCAGACCGCCGCGGCGCAGACCGCCGCAATCGCGATGCCGAAACGGGTCTTCACTTGACGGTCGTTCTCGTCGCCTTCTGAAGCGCCTTCCACAGCGCGGCGCCGTCGGCCGCCGTGACTATCGCCTTGCGGTTGGCCTCTTTGTCGAAGGCCTGCGTAAGCCCGGCCATGAGACGCAGATAGAACGCCGAAACCGCAACCGGAATCGCCGAGAGAAACACGATATGGACTTTGTCCCCGTCCCAGTCGATGCCCTTTTTCGAAACTCCCATCGCCAGCGTGAGTCCGCCTCCCTCGACACCGCGGACATGCGGGAAGGCGAGCCCTTCGCCGACCGCGGTGGAAAGGATGCTCTCGCGCTCGAGCGCCTGCGAGACCAGGTTGTCGGCGTTGGCTATGAACTTGTTGTCCTCCATCGCTCTGGCGAGCGCGGCGATCGCCTCTTCGCGGGTCGACGCGTCGAGATCGGCGATCATCAACTCTTCGGCGCTGAAGCGCGAAATGCCGGTTTTGGGGTTGTCGCGGTCGGGAGATTCGGCGACATTGCGCGGCGCGTCGCCGTCGGAGGCGAAAAGGATGCGTCCGCAACTCGAACAGGTGATGAGATGCTGCGCCATGCGCACCTGCTGCCCCTGGGCGATCGGCACCTGCATGCCGCAGACCGCGCAGCAGTTGTTCGACATCGCCGAAATGACGATATGGCTCTTTTTGTACAGACGGTCGTAAAGCCCGCAGACCTGGGCTTCGAGTTTGCGGTGAAGCGCCTCGATGGAGTCGTTGAGCGAATCGAGATGGCTCCCGTCGCCGGTCTGATGATGTTCGTCACGGGTGAGTACCAGTTCCTGAAGCTGGCGCAATACATTTATCTGGCTTTTCATCTACTGCCTTTCGGTGAATGTTTTTATCTTGTCCAAAGTTTCCGCGGAAAGAATGTGTTCCATGAGACAGGCGTCGCGGTCCGCCGTCTTCTCCGCCACTCCGAGTTTCACGAGAAACGAACGTATCAGCGTGTGCCGGTCGAGCACGTGTCTGGCGACGCGCCGGCCCTTCTCGGTAAGTTCGATGCTCGCATACGGCTCCTGGGTCACGAGACCGAGACGTTTGAGCTCGTGGATGGCCTTGACCACCGAAGGCATCTTGACCGACAGGTTTTTCGCCACGTCGCGCACCTGGGCGGGACGGCCGTCGGCGATCAGCATGTAGACCGTTTCGAGATAGTCTTCAAGGCTTTGGGTCATCGCTTCCATATCCGTCATTTTCCGAACGGGCTCGTTTTTTTCATCAGATGCGCGAACTTGACCGCCTCGATCGAATCCTCGAGCTGCAGCGGGAACGGCGCGGCCGTGCGCACGGTGTAGTAGACATGCTTCCAGAACGCGGTTGGTCCGTGCATCGTCCCCTTCGGCAGCGCGACCGGGAATGTGGAGACCGGAAAATCCTCGTGAAGATCGGCCAGTTCCGGGGTGCGCACCGACGAACGGCGGCGCGGGAACTTGAAACCCGGATCGATCACCGTCAGCGTACCTTCCGCGGCCCCGTGCCCGACCTTGAAGGTTCCGCGCTCGCCGCGGATCACGAACGACGGCGAACGGTCGCCGGGAACCGCCCCGCCGTTGAATTCGATATCGGCGGAAATCTGATCGCGGGTCTTCAGGCAGACGCGGACATAATCCTCGGCGTCTCCGAGCGAAGCGATCCGCTTCAGCTCGCTCCACATCTGTATCGGCGGAACCGGCAGCAGTTTGAGCGCCTGAATCATGAGATCGGTCATCGCATAATACGCCGCGCCGCCGCCCAGACGCTTCACCGCCTGCCAGTCGTCGCGCCGGACGTAATCCTCGCGGCAGATCCTGATCTGGTGGATCTGCCCGAGCCGGGGGTCGGACATCATCATCTTCGCCAGCTGGAAATCCGCGGAGAAAAGCCCGCGCTGCATCACGAGCAGCCGGTTCTTCGACTTCATCGCCTGTCCGCGGAGAAGCTGCGCCTCGTCGAGCGTGAGCGCCATCGGAGTCTCCAGAAGCGTCCAGAACCCGTGCTGGAGCGAAGAAAGCGCGTGCTTGACATGGTCGCAGGTGCAGGTGGCGATATCGACAAGATCGATGTCGCGCTCGTCGAGCATATCTTCAAAGCGGCGGAACATTCTGCACTTCGGAAAATCCCTGGCGACGATATCGCGCCGCTCCTTGATGAGATCGCACGCGCAGACGACGTCGAAAAGCGCCGGATGAGCTTTGAAAACCGGATAATGATCGGCGAACATCGACCGCCCAAGGCCCATGATCGCCACTTTCAGCGGCGGACGCTGGTAATCGGCATTCATTTCCTGACAATCTCCGTTATGGCTGAAAGAAACTGGGCGACATCAGTAAACTGGCGGTATACGCTCGCGAAACGGATGTACGCGACCTCGTCGACCTTGTGCAGTTCCGTCATGACGAGGTCGGCGATCTTGTCGGCCGGAACTTCGCCGCCCTCGAGATTCGCGACGACGTTGTCGCTCATGGTGCGGATCTGCTCGTCGCTCACGGGCCGCTTGCCGCAGGCGTGGCGGATCGCCTTCTCGACCTTGGCGCGTTCAAAAGCCTGACGGGAGCCGTCGCGCTTCACCACCAGCACTTCGTCGCGGACCACCTCCTCGTAGGTGGTGAAACGGCAGGAGCACTTCAGGCACTCCCGGCGGCGGCGGATCGCGGCGCCTTCGCGGGCGCTGCGCGAATCCAGCACCTTGTCGTCGTCAATTCCGCATTTCGGACACTTCATTTCGTACGGGTCGATCCTTACTTGCCGGCAGGGCACATGGTGCAATGGCGGCAGTCGAGATTGATGGGCAAAGGTGCCGGCGCACCGTGCCGACGCGCGTTCCATTCGCAGAAACGGTTTATCGCCGCGAGGATGAGTCCCAGCGCGATGAAACCCCCGGCCGGCAGAATCGCCAGCGTCATGGGACCGGGATTGACGTTCTTGAACGCCAGTTCGCCCCATACCGTAAGCGTGCCGGCGCCGACGATTTCGCGCACCGAGGCGATCACCGAAAGAGCGAGCGTAAAACCGATCCCGGACCCGAGACCGTCGGCGAAAGACGCGACCACCCCGTTTCTGCAGGCGAAAGCCTCGGCGCGGCCGAGAATGATGCAGTTGACAACGATGAGCGGAATGAATATCCCCAGCGACTGCGAAAGCTCCGGCAGATACGCCTGCATCAGAAGATCGATGGCCGTGACGAACGTGGCGATGATCACGATGTAGCACGGAATGTGGACCGCGCCCGGAATCACCTTTCGAAGCGCCGATATGAGGACATTGGAGCAGATGAGCACGAATGTCGCCGCCATCCCCATTCCGAGGGCGTTTTCGAGCGATGTGGTCACCGCCAGCGTCGGGCACAGCCCCAGCACCAGCCTGAACACGGGATTGTTCTTGAACATCCCCGAGAGAACTATCAGCAATGTTTTCATGACTGCCCCTATTATACCAAACCGAGTCCCCGGCGCAAGCGGATTTTACATATTTCCGATGACGGCCTTGATTCGCCTTACTCCGGCGGAGGAGGACTGCTCCTTCTGGATTTTAAACGACCCGAGTTCGGAGGTGTTGGCGACGTGCGGGCCGCAGCAGATCTCCTTCGAAACGTCACCGATCGAATAGAGCGTGACCTGCTCGCCGTACTTCGCGCCGAAGAGCGCCATCGCCCCTTCGTTCTTCGCCTCCTCGACGGTGGTCGTCTTCTTGTCGACGGCGATGCCCGCGGCGATCCATTCGTTGACGAGCTTTTCGACTTCGGCGATCTGTTCCGGCGTCATCTTCTCCGGCCAGGTGAAATCGAAGCGCAGGCGCTCGGCGGTGATGTTGGAGCCCTTCTGGTTGGCGGTCGGGCCGAGCACCCTGTGGAGCGCGGCGTGCAGGAGGTGCGTCGCCGTGTGCATGCGGGTTACGACCTCGCTGTTGTCCTGAAGCCCCGCCTTGAACGAACCGGCGGAAGTCGTGCGCGAAAGCTCCTGATGCTTGCGGTTTGCCTCTTCGAAACCTTCCTTGTCCACGGTGAGTCCCGCTTTGTCGGCCATTTCGAGCGTCATCTCGAACGGGAAACCGAACGTGTCGTATAGTTTGAACGCCGTCTTGCCGGAAATCTGGCTCTGGCCGTGCGCCTTGAGCTGTTCGGCGACCTTGTTGAACATCGCCTCGCCCTTGTCGAGCGTCTGGTTGAAGCGGTTTTCCTCGGCTTCGAGATCGGCCTTGCACTGGACGAGATTCTCCGCGAGCTCCGGATAGACGTTGCGGTACTTTTCGCAGATGACCTCGGCGAGTTTCACGGTGAATCCCGGCGCGATGCCGAGGAAGCGGCTGTAGCGCACGGCGCGGCGTATGAGGCGGCGAAGAACGTAGTTCGCGCCCACGTTGCCGGGCTTGACGCCGCCTTTAGGATCGCAGAGGATGAACGTGGCCGTGCGCATATGGTCGGCGACGATGCGCCGCGACTTGAGCGCAAGCTCCGCGTCCTCTGGCGTGACGGTCGAAAGCTCGCCGATCTTGGCCATGATCGGAGCGAAGATCTCGGTGTCGTAGACGGTGGGAGCCCCCGACATCATGCAGATCGTGCGTTCGACGCCCATGCCGGTATCGACGTTGTGGCGGCCGAGCGGCTCGAACTTACCTTCCGCGTTTTTGTTGTACTGCATGAAGACGTCGTTCCAGATCTCGATAAACTTCCCGCAGTGGCAGCCGGGCCGGCAGTCGGGACCGCACTTCTCCTTGCCGGTGTCGATGAACATCTCGGTGTCGGGACCGCACGGCCCGGTCGTTCCGGCCGGTCCCCACCAGTTGTCCTCGCGCGGCAGGCGGTAGATGCGCTCTTCGGGAATTCCGAGCGACTTCCATATCTCGACGGCCTCCTCGTCGGCCGGGATGTAGCCGTCCTCGCCTTCTTTCCCTTCGCCGCGGAACACGGTCACGGAAAGCTGGTCGGGCGAAAAGCCGAGCTTCGTCGTCAGGAACTCGAAACTCCAGGAGATCGCCTCTTTCTTGAAATAGTCGTTGAGCGACCAGTTGCCGAGCATTTCGAAAAACGTGAGATGGGCGCTGTCGCCGACCGCGTCGATGTCGCCGGTACGCACGCACTTCTGCACGTCGGTAAGTCTCGTTCCCGCCGGATGCGGCATCTGCCCCATCAGATACGGCACGAGCGGATGCATCCCGGCGGTGGTGAAAAGCACCGTGGGATCATTCTCGGGAATGACCGACGCCCCGGGGATTATCGTATGCCCCTTGGACTCGAAAAACTTCAAATACGTTTCGCGCAATTCGTCTGCGGTAATATTCTTCATGATATTGACATTCTTTTTGGGTTGCGCATATTTTATCAAAAAGCGCCGCGGAAATGATATCCCTTTTGATCCGTAACCGGGGTACCCGAATTCGAAAAGAATACCTTCCGCGGCTTCCGTTCATGATGCCAATTTGGCACATTGAACATTCTTCACAGATCAGCTTTCTCCAACGCGCGATACACCGCATCGACTTTGGCGCGGTAGTGTTTGGAAGACTTCCACATCCCGGGAACGAAAACAAGATCGGCAAGCGCTTTTTCAAGCTCGGCCGTGCTGCGGCCGGTTTTGCGCAGCACC
>JAFVZE010000359.1 GCA_017508315.1 Kiritimatiellia bacterium
CATTCCCGGCTCGGAGGAAAGTACGCCTTCGATTACCGTCTCACCAGCGCCACAGTCGGATACGAGTCCCACTCCCGCATTCAGCACAACGCGCGTCCGCGTCTCCTTGACAAGCTCGTCCCCTTCGCGGTATACGCCTTTAGCGGCATGAATGACATCGCCCGACACTGCAAGCTTCGCTACCGCCGAAAGCGTGCGTTTGGGGCAGTCGGGATGGTAGCCACGATTATCGTCGCTACCTTTTAGGGGATCTGGATTTACATACCAATGGGTTATCGGATAGCAGTAGAGCGGAGTAAACGATTCTTTACCGAAAAGTTCACTCGGCGCGGCATAGGTCCAGTTCTCTCCAACACCGTTTTTGCCGAATTCCACAATGACGCCGTCAAGCATAAAGCCGGTGCAGAGTTTTTCGCTGTCGAAATTTCTGGTGACGATTACTTTTGTCGTGCCATCGGCGAGATCTTCGGCTTTCAGTGTAAGCCCCTCGGCATCCGAATCCGCCCAACTGTATTCGCCAGGTCCTATATCGAGCGTGGAACCGGCTACTCTTGTGCGCCCGGCGAAATCCTTGCCGGCAAAGGAGTGCCAAAGTGAAGGCCAGCTGTTGGTGAAAGCGGAATAATACTCGTTACTGCCTGCGTCGATCAGCGCCGATCCGGCAACCGGACGGTACGTGGAGGGATCATACATGTCCGAAAGACCGGCAATGCCGTCCACGCTTGCGCCGTCGGCGTTCTCACTTTGACCGTCACCGGTTCGCAATTTATACGACAGTCGGCAATTGTAGAAATCCGTATACCATCCGTTATAACCGAGAACAATGCTGTTATACACCTTCTCTCGGGCGGAAGTCCCACCTTGCGGAGCTTTTCCGATGAAAAGACAGTTGCAGGCCGTAACTGAACTGTATAAAGGCAATGAGCACTCATATACGCAATCCAGCATTCTCGTGCGGTCGTA
Source organism: Kiritimatiellia bacterium (assembly GCA_017508315.1). Lineage (GTDB taxonomy): Bacteria > Verrucomicrobiota > Kiritimatiellia > RFP12 > UBA1067 > UBA1067. The sequence continues at coordinate 964 of JAFVZE010000359.1, forward strand.
CACACCGTAACTGCCTTGGGTTTCGCGGATATGGCATCTGAGAAGCGTATTGTTTCCAGTCGCCGCGCTTCCGCGATGCCCGGCATTGTTTCCGAGCAATACACAATCGGCCGCCAATCCCCCGGCGCCGTCGATGCCGGCTCCGCGGTTTTTCGCGGCATTGGCCGCGCTTTCCGTGCGGCCGCCAGTGATGGTAAAACCCTGAATCACGGCATACTGATTGAGATACACGGCGCGCATGGCGCCAGGTCCGATACCGTTTTCACCGGAACCCGACGCTCCTTTGACCGTTGTTTTATCAGCTCCGGCACCGATAAGCATTACACCGCTTACAACCGCCACCCGGTTGGAAGCGCCGTTGGAAAGAAGAATTCCGCCGCGATCGTACACTCCGGCCGCCGCCGAAACAGTATCACCCGAGGTCAGGGAGGGGATGTTCATCGCTCCCTGAAGAGTCAGCTTGGGACCCGTCTTCGACTCTCCGCCCGCCCACGTCGCGGACGTCCCGTCGTAATCGTCGCTTGCAAGCGACGGATCGGGATTCACA
>JAFVZE010000360.1 GCA_017508315.1 Kiritimatiellia bacterium
CCACCACCTTCCCGAGCGCGATGTTTTCAAGATGCTTGGTCTCCCCGTCAGGCGCACCCTTCCAAACCTCGCCCTTCGCCCAACGCTCTTCCTTCGTTTCGCCGACAGCCGACAGCCCAACCGCAACAACCGCGGCCGTCATCAGTAGTTTCGTCATTTCCATTTTCCTTTATTTTTGTTTAACGAACAATTATCTTAAGCCCGTCGCGCACGCGCAACGGATCCTCAAGCCTCACCTCGCCGATCCGGGACGGGTCATAATTGCATACCCGGAAGCCGGAATGTCAAGGCGCTGCAGTCCTGCACCGACCTCGGCGGAACCGGCCTTAATGCCAAACGTATCGAAATATTCGACTTTAGCGGCAGCAGGCAGCTCGACCACCAGCGACTTGGCACCGGTAGCATTAATTATATAAACCGGCTTATCAATGCTGCCGGAAGCAGCTGCAACCCCTGAAACGTAAACGGCGATTATCCGCTCTTTATCGCTCTCGGCCTCAACGATCGGAAAACCGGCCTGCGGCTGATGCGGACGAAATTCACCGCGCATGAGCGTACTGCGGTGATCCTGAGTAAACTTCAGCCAGTGGCGCACAACATTGCGATGCGTTTCGGGAATAGTCTGCAAAACCATCGAATACTGAATAACGCCGAAAAGTGAAGAGAGTATCGGCAGCGCCGCGCCTTGCGGTGTTTCATCTGGGCTCCAGACGAGCATATCGGCATGAACGGCAGTCTCACCGCTCGTCAAGCGCAGATTGCAGATACGGCTACGGTTGGAAGCCATATCCGCCGGGCAGTCCGTAGCGCGGATCATATTACCGTATTGACGGATGGCCGGACCCATATAACGCTGACGGAATTCAATAAGCACATCAGGATTAATCTTACGAAGGCGGCGGTTAACTTCCTTCATGAGAACATTGACCGCCTCTGGCAGCGACTTATAATCGCGCCCGGCATAATTTTCCGCCACCGCCGGATCAACGGAGACAAAACGGAAACTGTCGATGAAATCAAGTTTCACACCGTCAAAACCCCATTCTCCCACCACTCGCTCGTAAGTCTGCAGAAGATATTCGCGCACCTCTGGGAAACGCGGATCGAGAACTCCAACGCGTCCCGGCGACTTGCCTTTAACCCCGGAAAGCAGCATCTTTTCAAAACGCTTCCACGCCGCCGATTCATCCCCCACGAACGGAACCGAAAGCCACAGCATGTATTTCAGTCCTGCCCGATGCACCGCATCCACATGCGCCTTCATGTCGGGAAAACGCGATTTAACCGGCAACCAGTCTCCAGTAGCACTGTAAAACGTCTTGCTTTTCACCTTTTGCCAACCGTCATCGAGAATCATCGTTTTCATCCCGAGAGACGCCGCCAGCCGCGCCTCTGCCTCAAGCGGAGAGGCGTTCACGTCTTGCAGATAGGCGTACCATGTGGAATAAAGAGGATCAAACGCGGATTCGGGCACATAAGCCGACTTAAAGCCTGCGGCGCGGCCTATCCAATCGCTCGCATCGCGCACTGCATCGGCCCAGAACCGGTCGCGGCGATCGATGCGGATTTGAATGCGGTAGGATTTTACCGGAGCGGTCAACTCGGAGAAGAACGTAAACCCACCGCTAATCTCACAAGTGCGTTCATCAACGAACATGCGCATAACAACCTTGTTAAAAGCATCGCTAGCGGCCATCGTCAATTTGGCGCGATCGTTGGCGTTGACTGCCGCAAGAAGCGGAGCATCTCTCGCCAATTGCGAAGAATAACGCTTGCCTTCCGGCCAAAGCCCTGGCCATAGCGTCATGCCGCGATTGGCGTAATCCGTGCTCCAGACATGATGAACGTCGGCCCCGGAAAATTTAAAATCAACGTCAAACTTCGGCAACTGCGCTTCAACCGAAGAACCAAGATCGATGGTTATGACTTCCGCCCCTTCACAAACCTCAGAGGCGGTCTTAAAATTCCAGCTTCCCTGATCTTTGCAGGAAACCGTCACTTCACCTACTTGAACACTCTTTACATTTGCAATTGTTGCAGCCAGTATTAAAGCCCAAAACATTTTTACCCCTTTTTCGCATTAAGCCGACAAGCCGGCCAGTTCTTCTGCACCGCCTTTATGTTTTCGAATGTCATGTCGCAATTCTACCGGATAAAACGGCGCGGACGTCATGAATATTCCACGGAGAATCCCCGGAACGCTCACTCCTCGTCCACAAGCGGACGCAGGTGAATGGCCAAGCGCAGACATCCGTTGAACGTCCCCGTAGTAATCTCCACGCCGGAACGCCATGACGTATGTACGCGACTGAGATTTGCAGCCGCGAACGAAGCCATATTGGCTTCGCAGCCCCGAACGACACGCAGATTTTTCTTGCAAGACTCCGGGCCGACCGGATCCGTTCCGGCCATCGGACCGGAAAGATCAAAACCGGTGCCGGTTCCGTAAAAACCGTTGTAATTCGCCCAATCCAGACAAAGTTCCTTCCGAATGTTGAAATCGTAAATTCCCCACGCATTCGGCTGTTTGCACCCGACGTCGCTATCCCACGAATTTTTTCCCGTGGAGAATTTGGCCGGAGAGATTTCGGACACCAAAGCCGCGAGTTCTTCAACCGTGTTTTCCTTCGTTCCTCCATTCGGGAAAAACGTCGTCGTCCCGGCACGCATGGCGACCTCCCACTGCGATTCCGTCGGCAGATCGATCCGAAGTTCGGGCTGTCCGGTTTTGGATGAAATCCTGCGAATACGGTCGATCACGCTGTCGACCCCCACGCGATACCCGGTTCTCGGCCAATCGACTGGCGTTTCGCCGTCCGCCAGAGTCTGGCCGCGAATCGACGTCCCGTTCGTGAAAACATACTGCGGCGCCAAACTGTTGGAATTGTTCGTGCCGAGTATATACTGCAACTGCCGTGCTGTCGTAAGGAAAATGGCGAAATAGAAATCCGAAGTCAATGTCACCGTACGAGGCGTCGAATTGATTACGTCCACCATATTGTAAGCCGACAGGGTTCCGGTCACGGACAGGAGATCTTCGGATGGCGTCCCCAGACGATACGTACCGGCCGGTACCCTGCGGAACACCATCTTGCCGTACTTGTATCCGTCCGTCCATCCTCCCTCGGGGACATCCGCAAGGAAAGTGTAACCGCCTTTCACGAGATCCAGGACCAGATACGTACGCGGATCTTTCCCCGGAGAAACCGAAACCTTGAAATCGACAAGCGTCTGATCGCCGTAACCGGCCGCGACGGGATCCCATTCAAAGCGGCCCTGCCCCGGTCTTGCGTAAAAACCGCCGGAACGGACAATCGAATCGGTATCCGTCGCAACCGACAGATCAACCGGCTCGTTCTGTCCTTTCCACGTCGCCGTAAACACGAGCGACGTCGGATTGTCGCCGGCGTAAAGATAATCGACATCCACCTTCTGGCTCCACGGCCAGCGTTGACGCACCGTCACGTAACGGACAATATCTTCTCCCTCCGACGCGCAAACCGCGCCGGCCGCCAGAAGCATCAGGGCAAACAACCGTCTTTTCAACATGATTTCGATTCCTTTCTGAATTTATTACCGTACTATTAGAGTCGTCAAAGGCCGTCGGCAGCGAACACGGGCTTCAAAAGCCTTCACTCCGTCGAACAAAAGCGCCAGATCCGTCTCGACGCCCGGACTCAGGCGGAAAACGTCAAAACCGCTCGTTCCGTAAAGGCCTCGCATCACGACGTCTTCCGGCGCCGTTTCGGCGACCAGCGTCGCGGATGCGGCTCCCGCCGTCGACGACCGCCACGCCGCATCATAGGCGCAGAGCGCCGCATGTCCGGCGGTCTTCATCCGCCGCGCCGCGCGGACGACCGTTCCGCCTCCGTGCGTACCCGGAAGAAAAACGATCCGTGCCGTCTCGACCGAAAGCGCTTTTTCGCCGGCGTACTGCACCAGCGTCACGTCGTAAATCCGTTCTTCGTCCGCATCGCCGGAAACCTGCGCGCATTTCCCGTCCCTCGAAGCGTCGATCCGCTCGACGCGCTGCGAAGAAACCGTACCGAAGCACAGATTCGACATCGTCAGTAATGCCGCGTCGGCGCCGGTTTCCCACGGCCATGTCAACGGCAAGCCGGCATCCTGCACGACCTGCCAGACGCGTCCAGCGGCACGCGGACGGACATCGACGGCATTCGTCGACACCGACGCCAGCGCGCAGCAACACGGCAGAACCGCCGACAGAAAAGAAATCGCATCATGCATTCTCATACGCAGTCTCCTGTAGGTCATTACCTTTTACGGTCGAGCGCCTGCAGCATCTCGACACACAGGGCATCCGCCACCGACCGGTCATGTCCGGGCCGGTCCCAATCGCAATCGTCGTTGGGATGCGCGCGTACGCCGCGCCGCGCCAACTCCAGCGCCTTATCGCGGCCGTCACGATGCTTTTCCTCATTGACACGATTTTTTCCTCATTGACGGAAAACCCCTTCTGGTTCCGATTCCCACGCGTCACTGCGACACAGCGGCAAAGAACCGCCGACATTATAACACAGCACGAACGCTTCGGCACGCTCTTTACAGGAAATATATTGTCACAAATGTCACTTATCCGGAAAAGACTCGCCGATCCGGTAGGAAATTTTCGGCACCGAATCCGCCCCCGCCGGCAACCGGGTGCTGG
>JAFVZE010000361.1 GCA_017508315.1 Kiritimatiellia bacterium
AACTGCCCGCTTTCGGGAGTTACGGCTCCCGCGATGATGCATTCCGGAGTCATCTCGTTTCTTGAAAGCGGAATCCCCGTGATGTCCGGCGGCATTGTCGAGCCCGGCGGCTTCCTTCATTACTTCTTCTCATTCGGCATCGACACGGGCATCTTCCCGATCATGATCTTCATGGGCGTCGGCGCGATGACCGATTTCGGTCCCCTGATCGCGAATCCTAAGATGGCGCTTCTGGGCGCGGCCGCGCAGTTCGGCATCTTCTTCGCGCTCTTCGGCGCGCTCGGGCTCGCCGCCGTGTTCGGCAACGACTTCTTCGGCTGCGATCCTCTGAAAGCGGCAGCCTCCATCGGCATCATCGGCGGCGCCGACGGTCCTACGGCCATCTGGCTCACCTCGCGTCTCGCTCCGGACCTTCTGGGCGCGATCGCGGTTGCCGCGTATTCCTACATGGCGCTCGTTCCGATCATCCAGCCGCCGATCATGAAGGCGCTCACCACCAGGGAAGAACGTCTTATCAAGATGCCGCCTTTGCGTGAGGTCAAGAAGATCGAGAAGATCTGCTTCCCGCTGATAGTGCTCCTTCTCTGCGCGGTTCTCCTGCCTTCGGCGGTTCCGCTTATCGGCGCGTTGATGCTCGGCAACCTTGCCAAGGAAGCCGGTCCCTCCGTCGCGCGTATCGCCGATACGATGTCGAACGCGCTCATCAACATCGTCACCATCATGCTCGGTCTTTCGGTAGGCTCGAAGCTCGCCTGCGAGAAGTTCCTCTCCGGAACGACGCTCGGCATTCTCGCGCTCGGTCTCTGCGCGTTCTGCGTGGGTACCGCCGCGGGCGTGCTCATGGCCAAGCTCATGAACGCGTTCTCGAAGACTAAAGTGAACCCGCTCATCGGTTCGGCCGGCGTTTCCGCCGTTCCGATGGCCGCTCGCGTTTCCAACAAGGTTTCGCTTTCCGAGGATCCGACGAACTTCATCCTCATGCAGGCGATGGGTCCGAACGTCTCCGGCGTCATCGGCTCGGCCGTCGTCGCGGGCGTTCTCTATACGCTCTGCCGCTGATTCAGACAACGGCCTATGAGCAGTAGGGTTATCCTGCCGGGAAGACGGAGCGGTCTGGTGACCGTTCCGTCTTCCAAGTCTATAGCCCACCGCGAGATAATCGCCGCGGCGCTCAGCGCCGTGGAAGGTCCAGCGGTGCGCGGAGAATCGAAGGATACGCTCGCCACCCGCGCCTGTCTGAAGGCGATGATGGCCGGAGAGCCGGTCTGGCCGTGCGGCGAAAGCGGATCGACCATCCGGTTTTTGACTCCGATCGCCGGCGTGATGGGTTGGCGCGGTGAGTTCAGATGCGAAGGACGGCTCGCCGAACGGCCGCATCTGCCGTTCGAGAAGAAGGATCGCTACGTGATATCCGGCGGCGTTTCTTCGCAGTTCGTTTCCGGACTGCTGATGGCTCTGCCGCTCGCTTCGTGGGACAGTGAAATCTCGGTGGCTGGAAAACTTGAAAGTTCCGCATACGTGGAACTTACGGAGGATGTCTTGAGGGCTGCCGGAATCGAATTCGAAAAACGCGGCTGGTCCTGGAAAATAAAGGGCGGCCAGCGCTACCGCATCGCCGGCGGGCGCGAGGTCGAGGGAGACTGGTCGCAGGCGGCGTTCTTCCTTTCGATGGGGGTCGAGGTCGACGGACTCAATCTGAATTCAAAACAGGGCGACCGCGCGGTGACGCGCCTTCTTCCGGAATTCGAGGTTGACGCTTCGCCGGTTCCGGATCTCATTCCCGCTTTGGCGGTTCATGCCGCCGCACGCGAGGGGACGACAAGATTTTTCAACTGCGGCCGGCTGCGCATCAAGGAGTCCGACCGCCTCGAATCGACGGCCGCGCTCGTAAACGGTGTCGGCGGCGAAGCCCGTATCGGCGGCGATACGCTGGTGATCGTCGGCAGACCGGAGCTTTCCGGCGGCGAAGTGCGCACGTTCGGCGACCACCGCATCGCGATGGCCGCGGCGGTCGCGGCGTGCCGCAGCCGCGCTCCGGTTGTGATCGACGACGATTCCGTGGTGGCCAAATCTTACCCGGGGTTCTGGGACGATTTCGATGCGTTGGCGCCCGTCTCCCGGTAGCAGTTTTCAAAATTTCAGAAAGGACACGTGAAATGAACATAAGAACATCTGTTGTATCGGCGTTTGCGGTGTTGGCGTTTGCCGCTTCGGCCGCGCCGATAATCAAGAACGGCGAGAAGATAGCCTTTATGGGAGATTCGATCACGCAGTTCGGCAACGAGCAGGACGGCGGTTATGTGAATCTCGTGATCGACGGGCTTGAACGCGCAGGGGTGAAGGCCGTCAAGATTCCCGCCGGCGTGAGCGGCCACAAGTCCGACCAGATGCTTGCGCGGCTTGACGGCGTTCTTGCCAAGAAGCCGGACTGGATGACGCTTTCCTGCGGAGTGAACGACGTCGGTCACGGCCCGCGCGGAATCGAGCTTGAGCCGTACAAGAAGAACATTACCGCCATCCTCGACAAGTGCGCGGCCGCCGGGGTGAAGGTCATCATTCTTACTCCCACGCTCTGCAACGACGGCCCGGGCTGGGAGAAGCACGGCTACAACCGCAAGCTGGAGGGATATTGCGAATTCCTGCGCAAGACGGCCGCCGAGCGCAAACTGCCGCT
>JAFVZE010000362.1 GCA_017508315.1 Kiritimatiellia bacterium
ATGCCGTGAACGGCGTCGAGAATCGCCCCGATGAACGGCGGCGGTTCGCCTCCCGACCCGGAAACGGTAATGGACATCCCCGGCGGCAAACCGCTCGTCTTGCGCGTGCGCTGGCTCTTTTTCTGCCGTTTGGCTCTCTCCGCCTTCGCACAGGCGCGGCAGACGTACAACTCGCTTTCCGCGCCGTTGTCGTTTTTTACAATCGCCGTCTCTGCATCGGCGTTATGGCACACTTCACACTTCATAGATATAAATTATACCATACACCGCGACTTCAGGCGAGGAGAAATACCACGACATATTAAAGCTTGGTGAAATTCCCCGATGCCGGAGTGGACATGAAAATAATCGGCCATCTCTCCCCCGGAATCCTGCCGGACGTCACACCCGCAACCGCAATCACGTCAACGATTCTTTATCCACGTCAGATCGCAGTCCGCTGATTTATCCATCGTCCGCGCGCATCCGACGATTTCGGTGTTTTCAATGTGCACGCGTCCGCCGGCAAGCTTCAATCCGACTTCAACGCCACTTATCCTGCTGTTGAGAACGCCCTGTCGATCGTGCGGAAAGCGCGTTCCGGCGCAAGTCCGTCGGAGAAATCGTTTCCGCCGGTGGCATCGGCGTAATAATCAACCGCATAAACCGCCCGCACCGCAAACGCAAGCGGTAGCAAAACCTTAAAACCCAATCCGTATTTCATCGTTGGCGGATCCTTTTTCAATACAAAAGACGTTTGAACGTCTCAATGTCCTCGCTGCGCTGTTCGTACTCCTCCGGCGAAAGTTCAATACGCCTGATCGTTCCGCCCTCAATGCGGAAATCTTTAACATTAACGACCTCAATGCCGTTGTTCATATCCACGTTGACGAGCGATATGTTTTCAAACGGCTTTCCCTTGCGCGACCAGATATAGGATCTGTCGCCCTGCGTGCCTGAAATATTAGAGAAATGAAGCCCCTGAACATCAGGATCCCGCGACTTGAGCCGATGAATCTTGAGAAAACTCGACTTTGTGTGCGAGACTATGTTGTTGAACCGGATATTATGGAAACTGCAGCCTTTTCCGGGGAACCAGGTGGATGAAAAATTAATTCCGCGCGTGGAATTGTAAATGACGCAGTTGGAGAAGACACAATCGCGGATAGGACCGTTTCCGACACCGATGCGGAACGCTTCCTGCCGCGACGAAAGAATGCAGTTGTCGACCGTCACATAACAGGTCTCTTCCGCGGCATACTTAAGCCGCCCCTTTGCGGCTCTCAGGCACAACGAATCGTCGGAAGTGTCGAATTCGCAATCCGATACGCGCACATGACTGCAACAGTCAATGTTGAGACCGTCGCCGTTCATGATTTTCGGATTTTCACGCGACGTCCAAATACGCAGTCCCCGCGCTTCAACATGAGTGCATCCGTGCAAATGCACACTCCAGTAGGGAGCATTGAAAATCCGCAACCCCTCCAGCCGCAGATTGTGCGACTCGCAGAACCACAGCATCTGCGCCGGGCGCCACAGAATCGCATCCTGCGCGTTCTTTCCCCCGAGCCCGTTCACGCCGGTGCGCCTGCCGATCCGCGAAGCGTCGAAACCGTGCGTCATGAAATGAATCCCGTTGCCGTCGATCGTTCCGGCGCCGCGCATGACGACATTCGTCTGCTCGATGCAGAGGAAAAGATGCCCGCCTTCGTGATTTTCCGGAATGCATCTGCTGTTCTGCGGACACACGTCCCAGCGGTTGTAGTCGGCAGGGTCTTTGCTTCCTTCAATAACGGCGCCGGCGGCAATGTGAAAATCCACGTTGCTCTTGAGAAATATCGAGCCGCAGACATACCGGCCGGCCGTTACCAGCACCTCGCCGCCGCCGGCTGCGTGCGCCGCGTCGATCGCGGCCTGCACGGCGACGGTATCCTTCGTCGTCCCGTCCCCTTTGGCGCCGAACGCCTTGACCGAAAACACCCCGTCTCCGGCAGGCGCCGCATCGGCACCTGCCGTGCAGACCAAAACGACCGCCGAAACAAACACCCCAAGCTTCATCACCCTGATTTCCCGTCATCTCACTATAATCGAAACCGGCTGGAACTTTACCGTCGTCGGCCACTGATACGCTCCAACCGCCGGTTTTCCGCCGATGAGATTCAACGGCTTACCGTTAAAATCAGCAAGCATAAAGCAGGAAAGCTCGTCAATCCACTCTCCGGCACCGAATACCGGCGAAACCCCTACCGTCTTTCTGCCGAGTTTGCGGATGCTCGGCCGGTAATCGCCGGCCGTGACATCGGCAAGAAGCGGATTTATATTCGTAATCCCGTCTTTCGGATACGTCGTGACATCATATACCATCGTCCCTGATGCGGCCGTGACCGAAAAAGATTTCGCCGACATCAAGATGCAATTCTTCAGGGTATTGTCGGAGCCGAAAATATAACTGTTGTTGCCCTGTCCGACCAATGTCGTCTGATATGCGGTGTTGTTGCTACCTGATGCGCTATACGTCGTGCAGTTCTGATTATCCACGATGCAGGACATCATCGTTGCATAGCGCATGATACCGCCGCCGCCGTGACAATCGCTGATGCGGCAGCGCTCATACGCGCCGGAGTACCCGGCTCCGCCGCGATAAGACCAGCAGTTCGTGATGACGCAATCTATGATTCGAAGGTCCGAACTGGCCTTGGTTGAATTGTACAAAACTCCGCCGCCGCGGGTCGCGACGGAATCCGAACTTGAACCGTCGGTATACCCGTCTCTGATCGTAAAGCCCTGAACACAAGCCATTCCCGCTGCCGAATAAATGCACCGCGTGGCTTTCTCCCCGGTTTTACCCGTTGCAGGATCCGGCGCACCCCAAATCACACTCTTATCCGCGCCGGCGCCCAAAATCCTCGTTCTATATGTCAGGCAGACTCTGTTGGAAGCGCCGGATACATTTGTCTCCCCGCTTTTATAATCGCCCTCACCGGCACGCACAACACAGTCATGAGTCTTATTACAGGCGGCGATAGCGGCTTTCAGCGTTCGATATGGCGTATTGGCCGCCATCTCCGAAGTACGCTCGTCAAAACCGATTTCAGGATCGGGATTCACATAAACAGTCTTGGCGGCGGCAATTACGTTGTTGGTATATACTCTTTCGCCGTTTTCGGGAGGGACGATATAGACGGTATCATCCATTGTCGGAAATTTTGTCGACCCGTTTACATTAAAGGCGAATATGGCGGGATTTCCTTTATTGACCGCCTGCACCGTAAACTGCGTAGGCCACATTTCGGCAAACGCATAGAGCTTTTTGCCGTAAACCCTTTTTCCCTCGAAGAAAACCGTTCCGCCGTCACTGAACATAACGCCGCCGTATTCAAGCGGGTCCTTGATCTCCTGATAGCACCCGGCGGCGATTTCGCCGGCTTTGGGAATCTGGTTGCCGTCCAGATCCTTGTATGCGTCCACGCCTTCCGGAAGCGATGCCGCGACTTCCGCAATCAGCGATGCGTCACCGCGTTTCTCCGCCTCGCTGCCTTTGAGCACATGCCATTTTCCGGTAAGCGGCGAAACGAACTGGTAAGGTGAAGCCGTAACGCTCGAGTTCGAACTTTCCGCTATACCGGCCGCAGCCCCGTCGGGGACAAATGTCAGGGAATTGTACAATGAAACATTCGCTATGTTTTTTTCGACAGACCCGCCGTTGCCGAGAATGATGGAATTGAAGATTGCTATCGGGGAAGATGTGCTTGTTCCGGTAACCGCTCCGGCGTTGTTTACTATCGTGCAATTGACGACAGGTCCGCCGTAATTGACCGGATATGACTTTTTATTACCGGTGATAAGGCAGTTTATAAAACCGCAATCGCGTCCGGCACACCCCGAGTTGTCGCCACTGTTCCCCTCGATGCGGCAGCGAAGCGCCATCACGCCGCGAAACGCCGCGCCTCGCTCTCCGCAGCAGTTTGTGACGACACAACCGACGACAAATGTGTTCGTGGGCCGGTAATATCTATTTGAACCGTCTATATGCACCGACATCACCGCGCCGCCGCCGCTCTTTGGATGGGATGATGAGGATGTGTTGCTTGTAGCGCCGTTTCTCAAGGTAAATCCTTCAATCACCGTCCCCTGTCCGTTATGGACCGCAATGCACCGTATTGCATCGGCACCGATACCGGCCGCGCTGTCCGGATCCAGCGCTCCGACGATATGCGTAACCTCAGATCCTCCGGTGGAAACGATTTTAAGCCGTTTGTTATAGATGTACACACGATTTCTACTTTCAAGGGCTGCTACATATTTTTCACCCGTATCATACACACCGGGCTTCACACGGATCTCATCGCCGCTGACGGCGGCATTTACCGCCGCCTGGATGGTGGCGTAAGGTTTGGTCTCGTCGTTTTTTGCGCCGGTTGAATCATTTCCCGCCTCCTTGTCCACCCACAGGACGGCCGGATCCGCAAAAGATGAAATCGCGACAAGCGAACCTGCCGCGATCGCGGCGAGAGAGGGTATTACCTTCATTTGTTTTCTCCTTTCTTGCAGGAAGCGGTTGAAATCCAATATTTCTCTTTCGTGAGAAAAAACACCGGAGCGGCTCCCGTGCGGTCGTAGCAGGAATCTTCCCATCTGTTCGGGGCGTCCGGGCGCGAAACCGCGACGCGCCACAGCCCCTCGGCGGCATCGGGACCGATACGCTTAAATCCCCACATCCGCTGATTGCGCCATTCGTCCGCCCTGTTTCCGGCAGGATCAAACAGACCGATGTTCACCGCCTCGCCGGTTCCGCCGCAGAAGAACGTCTCGTCCGACCCGGCGGCATGAGCGAAAAACAGATTGCCGCGGCTCATGTAGACATCAAGCCCGAACCGCGGCACCGGCATTATGCCGATCGGCGCATCCGCCGACACGAGCTGAATGCCGCTGCGGAACAGATTGCATTGAAGGCGGTAGAATCCCGCGGTCGGGGCCGTGAATGTGTGCGCCTGCGCCTTGGCCGTCGGGCCGGGGAGTTCGGCAATAACCTTACCGTTCATATCCCTGACCAGGAATTGCATCTTCTTGGGCGCGACAACCTTAACGAAGCGCGATGAGAACGTAATGGGTCCGGGCTTGGCGGCATATACGAGCGCATCGAGCGCAAAGCGTACCGTGAGCGGGGAAAGCTCCACGGTTTCGCCGGGGCGGGAATCGACGATACTCGTGACGGCCGCAGGATCAAAACGGACTTTATCAAGCACATACTTTTCTCCTCCGCGCTTGAACACGCGCGCCCGCCAGTCCTCATTCAGAGCGACTTTCCGCTTAACGCCCCCAGATACGATGTCCACGCTCCCGCAGACTCCGTCCATCCCTTTTTCCGACCACGGCATCTGAGTGGCGGTAAACCATTCACCTTTTTCCGGACGAATGATGGTCACATTGCGCATCTCCGCTCCGTCGGTCGGCGGCTGATAGCGGTCGTCGGTTTCAAAGCGCACATCGTGTTCCGACTTGGATCCGCCATGATCGATGGTGCAGTTTTCAAGAAGAATATCGACGCTTCCGCGCGGCTTGTTGCAGACCAGAACGGCAGCCGAACCGGCGTTGGCGAAAGTGCAGTTTTTCGCCCGGAACGCTCCGCCTTTCGGGTAGCCGCGCTTTTCGCGCCCGAAAGGGCTGCAGGCGATCTTGACCGCGGCGTACCTGTCGCCGACGGAGCGGCAGTTTTCAAGCGTGATGTCTATCGGCTCGGTGCGGCCGTCGGGGAAGTTCATGAAAAGTTCATAACCGCAACCGTAGTTGTTCTCGGTGAGGCAGTCGCGCATCACGATGCGCTTCAGGAGCTGTCCGGCGGAATTCGGCTCGAAGTCGATGCCGCTGCGAGGAGCCGTGCCGCGGGTGTTTTTCATGACCGTACGTTCGACAAGAAGACCGTCGACGGAAATGACGGAGATGCCCTGACGGTTGTTGTTGTCGCAGACGCAGTCCGTGATCGCGATATCACGGCAGGGAACGAGCGAAGGTTTGGCGCCGACATAAACGCCGTCGCCGCCGGAATCGGCAAGCGTCAGATTTTCAACCGTTATGTTTTCCGAGCTGAGGATGTTGATCGCGTGCCGCCACTCGCTGCGCTTATAGGACGCGGAGTGATAATCTTTGATCCGCATTCTGAACGTCGCGCCCTTTCCAAGCCCGCGCAATACGACATTGGTGACTCCGTGCAAAGTTACGAGCGCATCGCGAACATCCTTGAACTCATCCCTTTTGGCGATAAGCTCCACGCCTTCTTCAAAGAGGATTTCCGTATTGGATCGCACAAAGAGCGGACGCACGACATAGGGACTGCCGGCGCGGTCGACAACAATGCGGCGCGCGCCGGAATCAAGCGCCTGCTGAACGATTTGCGTAGCATCTTCGGCGTTGTTCCCCAACGATGAAACTCTGATTGCGCCGCCTTGACCCGTATCGTGAATCTTAAACCCGCACGATTCTGCATTGACATTGAGGTTAACCGCAAGCGCACTTATAAATACGCACACGACAGAAGTGATATGTCCGGTCTTCATGCCGATATCTTATCATTTATACCCCCCCCCCTGTCAAATTCGACAGGAGATCAAATTCGACAGGAGAAATCCCCGCCTTCAACTTCCTAATCGTTGCCGTCCGCCTTGCGCGGCATCAGAAACGCCGCCAACAGGCAAAACAGAACCGGTATCGCGGCGAAATCGACCAGCAGCACCCTGATCACCTCGTCGCGTTCGACAC
>JAFVZE010000363.1 GCA_017508315.1 Kiritimatiellia bacterium
CGGGATGCGCAGATCGAGAACGCATCGCTTTCCCTCGGCATATCTGATCGAGCGCTCTTCGCGGACACCGGCGAAAAGCGAGACGGAAACGACAGCGGACACGACGATAAAAAAGAACGATTTCATTATGTCGCGAGTATAGCATAAACCGGCCGTGAAATCACGCCCGAGATCTGAGGCGGCGGGTCGAATCGCGGATAACGAGCGGAGCGTCGAGAAGAATGCGGCGGGAGACGATATCGGGCTCGACGATGCGCTCGCGCAGAGAACGGTACGCCATAAGCGCAATATCCTCGCACGGTTGATGCACAGTCGTCAGCGGGCAAAAAGACCCTAGCAACAATCATGATCGTTTACTGACACTCTTATCTGGAGTTTGGCCTTACATCCGAATATTACACATATTGCACATTCTGGAAGCTTTTTACAACTCTGCAATCATAAAATCAATCGCACCTCACAAGCACATGCACCCCGCCGGAAGGCAATGCGGTTTTCCCCGATACCGCCGCGTCCGAGAGAACATCGCGCCAGCGTCCGGGGATGATGATTTCAGCCGTTTCGCCGAGCACGTTCACGACCAGCAGCGTCTCCCGCCCGTCGGCGGTTCTGCCCGAGCGCGAAATCACCCCGAAAGGCGACGGTTTTCCGTCTCGGGATACGACCTCCACCGGCGGCTTCAAACCGGCCCGCGCAAGCTCCTCGGCGAGAATAGAGCGGTATTCGCGCGAAGAAATCGCGTTTTCCGTCCGGAAAAGACGGTCGCGCAGCGCCTGACGGTCCGGCCGGAGTTTACCGTACTCGTTGGCCAAAAGCGCCTCCCTGCCGAACACGACGACACGCCCTCCCCGCTCCGCGAATTTGACGAGCGCGGCGAAAGTCGCATCGCTCACCCGCCGCGCATCAGGCACGACAACAATCTTCGCGCCTTCGAAATTCCCCTTGTCCGCTTTCCGCTCCGAAAGAAAGCGCACCGCCCAGCCGGAGAACGAACATCCCGCATAGACGCCGTAGAGCGAGCGCACGTAGCTGTCGCGGTCGGTCATCGACGGCACCGAATGGAGAATACGCACCGGCGGCGGCGGCGTCCGCCTGAACGAGGCGATCTCCTCCGGGGCGATTCTCAAGTCCGCCGCCAGCCTGAGCGCCGCATGGTAGGTGTTGGCCATGGTGAAGGCGTACTCGCCGTCGCCGTGGTAGCGCGGCATCCAAAGCCACATCGAAGCGGCGTTCTGCCCTAAGAAAAACGGGAGCGCCGCGGCAAGATACGATTCTTCGTCCGTATAATGCCGATAGGTGCCGTCAGGGATGACATGATCTTCGTTGTTGGCGATGGGCTTTTCCGGATAGAAGCTGCGGGCAAGATCGATATCAAGGCATCCGCTCGCGAAATTGATGAGAAACTCGCTGCCGCCGAGACTGCATCCCCCGTCGAAGCCGACGACGTCGAACATGCTCCACACGCGCTCGAAGTCGGCAAGCGTCAAAAGCGGATCTAACCCTGCGATATTCCAATGCGTCGAGAAGTGCCCCGACATCGGCAGATTGTCAAAGCGCCGGCGCTTGAAATCGAGGTGGCGCATTTCACGGGGGAGGTGCAGATCGAGCCGGTGGCACATGCTCTCGTACTTGAGCGCGGGATTGGCGAGCGCGGAGGCGAAATTGATCTCTTCCACCGACGAGAACGAGGTGGAAAGCTCTTCGTTTATTTTTGCAAGCGACCCGAACTTATCGAGAAGCCGCTTTCTGAAACCCGCCTCCCATTCGGGCGTCTTTTCGTAAGTGCGCCCGAACTGCTCGGGAAAGCCCACCTGAAAGACGAGATTCGGCGTCGCGTAGCCGAATTTCGCCCGAATGTGGGAAGCATGGGAATCGGCCGTCTGCCAGAACTTCTCCCATGCCGCTTCGTTGAAGGTGAAAGCGCTCGAAGTCATGTTGCCGAACGAGCAGTAGATGCCCTCCCGCTCGGCAAGTTTCATCATATCCGTCCGCCACGGCTCGGACGCGTTGAAAAGATTGAAGAGATTGAACCCAGTGCGGGCCATCGTCGCGACATGATCGAGCCGCCCCTTCCAGGCTGCGCCGGCAATCCATGTGTTGGGCCCGTAAAGAAGCAGTTCCCTGCCGCCCGATTTAAAGCCGCCGTCAGAGATGACCGGCCGCTCAAGCGCAGGATAAACCGTAAAGCGCTCGGGGCGGCGCTTTCCCTCAAGCGTATCGGCAGCGCGCCTTTCGAGTTTCGCGAGCAGCTTTTCGAGATACGTCAGATTGTAGTGGAAGCGGTTGAAGATGTAAGAGCGGATAACGTCGGTGACCGGCACTTCCTGCACCTTGCCGCCGCGCCAGACTTTCTCGGCGTCGAGATCCTCGCGTTCGAAGGCGAGAAAATGCCTGCTCATCTCAACGACCGAATCAAGGTAATCGTCCTTGAGATTTTTCTTTTCAAGATTCCTGCACATTTCGGCAAGGCGTGCAGTCTGCGCCGAAACCCGACTGTGAAGCGCAAGCAGATCCTCCCGCTTGTGTCGCATTTTCACCGTGCTTTTCACGATTCCGTCCGAGAGGTCGGCCATGCCTTCAAGCGCGAACGCGGCGTATTTAGTGCAGTCACGCCCGGCGAACACGCCGTCGGCAAGCCCCATCCACGTTTCATAGCTCGACCCGAGGTCCTGATCAATCACCGAAAACGACATCGCAAAAGCGCCGCTCTCACGCTTGAAAGGAGACAGAAATTCCCACGGCAGCGAAAGATCGTAGACAAAACCGCCCTCGCGACCGTGCGAGCGGTTGATCACCTTCCCGGCCAAATCGCCGCGGTATTTTCTAAGCGAATGCGTCACGCACCAAAGCCGAGGGCCCGAGCCGGCGACCGCCGCCAAGAGATCAATGTGGTTCGGGCCGTTCATCTTCTCGATGAGCGGATCGATACCGATCTGCACCGAATCGCCGATCCACATGTTCTTTCCGGAGTAGCGATTGACCGCCGTTTCATCGGTCACATCGATGAAGAGATGAAAAAACTTATCGTCATACGCGGCTTTGAGCGTAAACGAAAGATCGCCCGGCCCCTTCCATTGATTCGAAGCGAGCGGACGGTAATCTTTCACATCGCCGCGGACCGCCGCGACCGGAATAGACCGCCAATCGGGGCCTGCGCCGCCGGCGCTTTTGCCGAGACGCGTCACCAATACCGGAGTCGTCCGTCCGTCGCAGATGACGCGGTCACGCAACAGCGCGATTTTTTCCGCGTCTGCGCTCTTCGCCACGACGCCCGCCGTGCGCGTGAACGTAAGCGACTGTCCGCTCTCGAGCAGCGTGCCTTCCGTACGCGAAAGCGCTTTAGGATACGCCGAATAGAAAATCCCGCCTTCAAGCGTCCGGAAATTCCGGTCGTAGAAATATACTCGCCCTTCGGCGTCGCCGGCAAGCAGATACTTTTTCATCGCCTTCATGCGCGGCGAAAACTCCTTCTGCTCCGGCGGCTTCGGGAACGGCGACGCGCCCGCCCCGTCGGGATCGAGCGTCGTCAACTTCCACGCGCCGGTCATGTTCCACGAATGGACGCGAACGGGTTTCACCGCCAGCGCCTCTTCGGTAACGGTCACGCCGGGAATTCCGTCGGAGAACCGGTATACGGCCGAGAACTGCAGCGCGTCCGAATCCTTCACGGGATAGGTGACGCGATACGCCGTGCGCCCCGGGAGCGCTTCGAGTTTCTCGATTTTGTTGGGTTTCGTCCATTCGATTTTCAGATGCCGCCGCCCCGCATCGTCCGAATAGTTGAGATTCGTATGAAAAATCCGTACAGCCTTGCCATTGCCGTCCACGACCGAAATTCCGCCGCCCTTTTCCGGAAGACGGAATGTGACACCGCCGGAGGCGATATCTTCGCCGAATGCCGCGGCGGCACAGACCGCCACCATGAAACCAGCAAAAACATTTTTCATATTCCACTCATTCCACATTCATGGAGACACGGACTCCGACAACCGACGGTCCCGGTTCGAGCAGCTGTTCCATATACCATCCTTCATTCCAGATGGTGAGTTGAGAGCTCTTCGCATAAGAGCCGCCCATCGTGCGCCAGCAGGAATTGATGTCGTCTTTGCCGAAATAATCCACCACCGGATTTCCCTTTGTCTTGCCGAGAGTTGCATCTCCGGCCGCTTCGCGCAGAGCTTCCAGATCGTAACTCATTCCCCGGTAATCCCAATTGGCGACATGTTCGCAGGTAATCTCATACACGTTGCCCATCGTATCGTACAGCCCGAACATGTTGGCGAGATATGAACCGACGGCAGCGGTTCCGCCGGACGTGTCGCTGTCGCCGTCCGGACTTCCCTCGCTGTTGTCCTTCCATCTGCCTATGTTGAGACTGGAGGGTATATAAAGATTACCGTCCTCACCCATCAGCTTATACCTGTAATATTCACCGGTATAATATCCGCCGCGCAATGCGTATTCAAACTGCATGGAAGACGGAACGGCGAGCGGAAGCTCGGTTCTGGCGCGGATTTTCCCGAAAAAAGAATCTTTGGAGATGCTTCCGGGGCGTGTGTGGATATTGATATTGCTCCCGAAAAGACATTTGCCGTTGATCCTTTCCACCGGCCTGCTGGCATAGCAGGTCTTGTTGGAGAAAAAGCTGGGATTGTCCCCCGTCACCAACTCGTATTGACGCTGGGTCAGTTCGAACACTCCGATGTAATAATCCTTCGTCAATTCGCCGAAGAAATTGTCGGCGCTGCTGTCGGTATACGAAAAGCGGTGGAACGGCATCGCCCCTTCGTAATGGCGGATGCGCCGGAGCCACAGTTCCGTCGTCTGGCAGGGCTCGCCCGACGCGCCCTGTACATGCGCGGGGCCGGTGAACGTGTAAGTGACCGGGTATTTCGCCGCGTCGGGCCCGCCGGAAAGATCAATCCTGAGGTAAAGCGGCAACGCCTCGGAATACGGAGCGAGCGAAACGGTCACTTTCAGGTCCTCCACGCGGACATTCGGATAGTCGGCGCCGAAATCCCAGACGATCCGGTTGGCGCCAGACTTGACCGCAGGATCGGAGACGAAGGTGGAGGCGGAAAACACCTTGCCGCCGCTCGCGCTTTTCGCGTCGATGACGGCGCGGTATATTTCTCCGGCGGGCGCATCGACGGTGAAATCGATATCGACGAGATTGTTCCACGGCCAGCGCTGCCTGGCCGTAACCGCGGAAATCTCAACCGCCTGCAATGCAAACAGAGGCATCAGACAGAAAACAAACGCGAATTTCTTCATAATCGTCCTTTCATTTTAAAATCAGATACATTCCCCAGATTTCATCGAACCGGAAGCTGGCGGAAAGCCCGTCACCTATTCGGTCTCCCGATCCGGAGAGGAAGTCGAGCGTGTAGGTGAAAGTCCCGCCGCCGGTCGATGAAACGGGTCCGCACCATTCTCCGGCGGCCGGAGAGTCCGCTTCAACGACCTGCGAAGTAACGCTCGAGTAAAGCTCCCCTCCGCGGAACCGGTCACGCACGCGGCTGATCTTCAGGCCGGCCGGAGTCCCGTTCGTGCACCACGAGGAATCATAGACGAGAGAGATATCCGTTCCGCGTTCGGCGGCGAGCTGAAACGAATCCGGACGCGAATCAACCGTTCCGGCGGCCGAATCCGCCTCGGCGAGCGCAAAGGCGATATCGCCGGCAAGTGGATTCCCCGCGAGTTTGCCGTCGGAGCCGTAAAGTTCGTGCAAGAGCCGCACGTAGCCGCCACCCGGCAGAGAATCGGATTTCAGTTCGTAGGCGCCCTCCTGATCGGCGGCGCACGTGTAGACGACACTCGTCGTCGCGTATGCGGTGTCGGGGCGGTCGACTCTTTTAAGCACCACATAGCTGCCGGACGCCGGAGCCGATGCCTGATAACGCGGCGCGAAAGCGACTTCCGCCGCCGAACCTGCGGTCATGGCGCCGGCGGACGAAGTTTCCACCCGAAATACGGACGATGTCGCGACCGCGACAAAACTCTCATCCGCGAACGCCGCGGCGGATACCGCCATGACAACGCTTAGAACAGCTATCTTCACCGTATTCCCCTCCATACGCCGTAGCCTCCTTCTTCTCACGATAACGGTTGCCCAACAACATCTCCGCTATTCGCGTTCTTAAGCGCATTGGTCAATGCGACCACATCATTCGCCGGCACATCATGAATCGCCGCGAAAAGAGGAAGAACGGACACAACCGAAAAAATTGCGATCAGTCGTTTGGCAGACGGTTTCATCGTTTAATCATACTTTATTTTCAATTTCTCGACACTACTATCCCATAGGCGGGATAGAATCCTTTCTTTGATTGGCACTTATGGTATCATAACAGCAGCGTCGCCGTCAATGGGGAACCTGGCGTTATTTGCATAAAACCATACCCCCCCCCCGTTTTTGGCAAAATATTGCATATGAAGGCTTAACATAAAGGGGGTCAAAAGGGTCAGCAACGCCCTCGCGCGTCCGCTCTGAACGCCGCGAAATCACGCCCGAGATCTGAGGCGGAGAGTCGAATCGCGGATAACGAGCGGAGCCGGCAGGAGAATACGCCGATTGGGGAGCGTTGAATCGCGCAAGCGCTCGCGAAGCACCTGATATGCCATACGCGCTATATCCTCACAAGGCTGCCGGACCGTCGTCAGACTCGGCGTTGCCGAAACGGCACAACGCACATCATCAAAACCGGCCAACATCACATCTTTCGGCACGGAAAGTCCAAACGACAAGAGCGTGTTATTAAGCTGTGCGGCAACATAATCGGATTCGCAAACGACGGCGTCCGGGCGCCCTTTCTTTTCAAACCACGGCTTCAGGGCCGAATGATCGTTCGGCTCGGCCACGATAACAAATTTCCTCGACATCCGTTCGCCGAGCGCGCTCATCACTCCTTCATAACGGTCACGAATTACAGATGCGCAATTCGGACGCATCAAAAAATGAACCCGCTTTGCTCCCTGCTCGACCAAATGCGCCCCGAGAGCACGTCCGGCATTGAGATTGTCGATACCTACAAAGTCATGAGAAAGCAGAGATCCGTTGGTATCGATATCTCTGTCAATCAAAACGACAGGAATATCCGATTCATAAAACAGCGTTAAAATCTCTTTCGTCACCCGCTCTGGCGTGCGCAAAAAAGCAAGCGGCTGAAAGATTACACCGCCAACGCCTTCCTCGACAAACCGCCGCGCCACTTCACAAGCTTCATGGGCACGTTTGTCCGGCTTAGAGGACGAAACATCACCGAGAACCAGCGAATAGCCGTCCTGCTGGGCAAAACGCATCAACGCATGGCATATCTGAGGGAAAATCTCGCCCAAGGCAAGACTTGGCATAATAAGACCGATACGTCCGGATTCCATCCTGGCTACCTTTGTCGC
>JAFVZE010000364.1 GCA_017508315.1 Kiritimatiellia bacterium
CGGATCGAACCGAGAACCAGCTCGACTGGCGAAGTGTGCGTCCACCAGCCGAGCGCGGCGGTAAGCGCCAGATGAACCACCGCCGCGAAGCCGACCGCCTTCCACTGGCGGCGGATGACAAACACGAGCGCCAGCGGCGCGGTGACCGTGTACTTGAAGAGCGCGGCGGAAATCAGCGCGCCGACAAGCGTCCAGTGGAGCCTGCGCTCCATCGCCCAAAGCGCCGCGGCGAAGAACGCCAGGGAGAACATCGTATGCTGGCCGCAGCCCATCCCCACCCGCCACGGAACGCCGCAGAGGAATAGGACGGCAAAGGCAAAGAATGCCCGCGGTGAACTGGCCTGGCGGAAGAAGAGCCGATGGACAAAGAAGAGAAACGCCGCGGTGAATAGGAGGTTGGAGATGTCCCAGAGCGTGTTGGCGAGCGAGTGTGGCATGAGCCCGAAAGGCAGGATGAAGGCGATCGTGCTCGGCGCCTGGGTCGCGTCGACGACCACTCCGTCGTAAAGGCGTCCGTCGAAGAACCACCGGTACGGATTCTCCCCCCGCAGAAAGAGCGCGGCGGATTCCCAGTGAAAGTCGACGAGCCCAAGCCCGTTCCTGAACCCCTGCACCACGCTGACCGCTGCCAGCGCCACGCCAACCGCCATCAGCACCCTGCCGATCGATTTCATCACCCGACCTTGCATATACTACATCGTTTCCCGCGGCAGAATGCGGCCGCGGAGCCGGAGCAGCGCGTCCACCGCGCGGCGCATTCCGTGCCAACTCAGCCAGCGCGCAAGGCGGCGAGTCGGCGTCGCCCAGCTCATCGCATAGCGGTGAATGCCGCGGGTGGCGGCGGTAGTGTGCAGCGTGCCGTCGATGTCGATGGGACAGAACACCTCCGGCGGCAGCACCTTGAACGCCAGTCCATTGGCGGCCAGCGCCTCTTCCAGCCGCTCGCCTGCGGTGCGCGAGGTGTCGAACCGCGCGTGCGCAAACTCTTTCACCATCGCCGCGGCGATTGCGCTCCCCTTTTCGAGCGCGAGCACCGCCGGCTCCATGCCCACCTTGCCGCCAGGCAGCCACTGTCCCGCCACGAACTCGCCCTCAACCGCGAACGGACAGACAAGCTCGACGTCGTAGTCGAGGTAGACACCGCCTTCCGCGTGAAGCGCGGCGAAGCGCAGCCAGTCCGCGGCGAACGCCCACTTGCCGCGGCGCAACGCCTCCTGCACAAACGGCGGAGGATTGAGCACGGCGAGATTGTCGGACGTCCATTCGCGGACATTCCAGCCGGGCGCATACTTAAGCCAGCTCTCGCGGCACCGCTTCGCCAGCGCCGTCTTTTCCTTTCCACCAAGCCAGCAGCAGTGAATGGTATTGGGAATCATGCGCGCTTTGCCTTTCGTCCGTCTGGCAGCTCGATGTCGAGCAGGTCGACGCTGATGATCTTGCCGGTGTACTTCCGCTCCGTCGCGAGCGTCTTTTCTGTCATATCTGTCATTTTTAAGAATATCCTTTCTTTGACATTTTTTCTAGCAAGACAAGCAGTCGTGCTTCTTCTTTATCTCCGTATTCAAGTGTGCGCAATACCGCTGCTTGCGCATTCACCGCACGGGAAAATCGAAGTAGGTGTCGGGATAGGGCTCGTTCGCGAGCGTGAAGTGCCACCATTCCTCAGCGAGCGGCTTGAAGCCGTGGGCAAGCATGATCTCGCGGAGAAGCATGCGGTTGGCGTACTGCTCCTTGGTTACGCCTTTGTAGTCGGGATGCGATTCGAGGCCGAACCAGTCGAACGTGCCGCCCATGTCGACTTCCTTGCCGGTTTTCATGTCGAAGAGCGTAAGGTCCACCGTGCTACCGCGGCTGTGCCCCGACTTCTCCGCGATGTAGCCGCGCTCGAACAGCACGGACTTGTCGAGGTCGCGGTAGAAATACGGCTTCATCCGCGTGTCGTCGAGATCGGACGCCCAGCGGACGAAATGCGCGACGGCGCGCTGCGGACGGTATGCGTCGTATATCTTCAGCCGGTAGCCGCGCCTGACACAGTCGTCACTCGCCTCCCTAAGCGCGCGCGCGGCTTCCATCGTCAGAAGCGCGCACGGCTCTTCGTATCCGTCGATGCGTTCGCCGACGAAGTTGTAGGTCGAATAGTACCGCGGCTCGAGAATCGCGTCCGGCACCGCCTCGGCGAGCGCGACAAATCCGCCGCGAGCGGCGACATCCACCTGCACGCACCCAGCCAGCACAACCGTCAGTGCCCCAACGATTCCGAGCAAGTTCTTTTTCATCGTTTTTCCGTTCGCTTTAAGTTTCCATCTTAGTTTACCCATGCTTTATCTTGCCTGAAAAAGTCGAACGACCCAGAACAAAGAATTCGCACAAAGTACCGTTAACATTATCGGCGTGAACCACGCCGACAGGTTTTCTCCCCGCATGCACATTATAACCACATACGCAAACAAACTCGCAACAAGCAGCTTGGTAGTGCTTATGAAATGCCATGTCAGAGTCATCATCCGGCTATGGTTTTCCATAGTAACCTTAAACGGAACATTCCAGAATCGCGGGAAACACTCTACAGCCGACAGTATGCCAACAGGAGCCCACATGCAAGCCATCAGAACCCAGATCATGCTCTTGTTCCCATATCGATCAATGGCGCCACCCGCGTTGTAATGAATGGGAATTCTGTCTGGCAACGCGGCGTAGTGACACACCACCCAGAGCGTGATTCCAATCAACAGTGCACCACACAGCCAGTCAACGATCCGCACAAGCCGTGTGCGTTTCACCTTGCAGTCACATCCTTCAATCATTTCCATTCTCTCCCTTCTTTTCGATTTTGGTTATATTTGATGAGCGACACTGCGCCCGCCTCGTCACTTCATCCTTTTAAGTTCCCTGTAGCGGAAGCAGAAGCGGGCGTGGTCGTTGACGAGCCCGACGGACTGCATGAATGCATATACCGTCACCGAGCCGAGGAACTTGAAGCCGCGCGACTTGAGCTCGGCCGCGATTCGGTCCGAAAGCTCCGTGCGCGCCGGCGCGGTCCAGTCGTCGAATTTCGCGTTGTCGGGATTATGAAGCGTCTTGCCGTCCGTAAACGCCCAGAGCCACTTCGAGAACGTGCCGCATTCGCGGCGCAACGCGATGAAGCGTTGCGCGTCGTGGATGATGGCGTCGATCTTGCGGCGCGAGCGTATCATACCCGGCACGGCAAGGATGCGCGCGACGTCGCGTTCGCCGTAGCGGGCGATCTTCTCGAAGTCGAACCGCTCGAACGCGATGCGGAACGCCGTACGCTTCTGGATGATCGTGTCCCAGCTAAGTCCGCACTGCAGCACCTCGTACATCAGGTACTCGAAGAGCCTGCGGTCGTTCCGGCACGGCGTCCCCCACTCCTTGTCGTGGTATGCGCGCTCAAGGTCGTTCAGCTCGAAATACGGACAGCGAACCTTTTTTATGGTTTTTTGTTTTTTGCCGCAAAGAACGCAAAGGTCGCAAACGGATTCAGCCGCACACCGGGAATTCGAGGCAGGTGTCAGGCCGGGCAGGGCTCAGAAGTTGTTCTGCTCGAGCTGGAAGTAGGCCTTCGGGTGGTCGCAGACGGGGCACTTCTCCGGCGCGCGCTCGGACTCGATGATCGCGCCGCAGTTGCGGCACTGCCACCTGTTCTTGCCGACGCGGACCCACACTTCGCCGGACTCGATGTTCTTGACGAGCTTACGGTAGCGCTCCTCGTGGCGCGCCTCGACCTCGGCGACCCGGCGGAACTTCTCGGCGATGTCCTTGAAGCCCTCGGCCTCGGCCTCCTCGGCGAAGCGCCGGTACATCTCGGTCCAC
>JAFVZE010000365.1 GCA_017508315.1 Kiritimatiellia bacterium
AACTTTCCGAAGTACTGAATGCTTTGGCTCGGAACAAGAATGCAGATGTCGGCAACCTGCTTTGGGGCGGATCGTAATTCACTTCTATTAGTTAGTCGGTGCGTGGCGAGGTACGAGCCGCGCAACCGACTAACCGATTACGGAAGTTACGGCAATCCCGGAACATGGATATTCCGCAACAGGCCTGCGGTCTGCACCGGATCGGGTCCGCTTGAACTTTCCTCGCACCAGACGGTGCGATTTGAGGCGCAGGACAACCGGTTGAGCCTGAAAATGGGCGGAACGAGCTCCCGCGCCCACTGCGGATGCGACTACGCGTTTTCAAATCATGTCGTGAATATAAGCTTTTCCGGTCTGAGCCTTACAGATTCGATCTTGGAACTTAACGGCTTTGATCAGGAAGTCGGTAACTTGAGTCTGGGAAAAGGAAGCAAAACCCAGACCGCTCCGGGCATTCGCAGCTCAAGTCCGGCGCGGTTCAGTTTCTCGCAGTCATCCGACAACATCAACTCAAACGTCGCTTTCACCGGACAGATCGATCTGGTGAAGAAGGGGACCGCGTCCATGACGTTCGCCCGCGTTTACGATGCGACCGGCACCGTGAGCGTGGCCGAAGGGACGTTGGCGTTCGCTGATAACTGCACCGCTCCCAACGTCACGAACGTTACGGTCGCCGGCGGCACGTTTTCGCTCGGCCGCCCGCAGGCGCTTGCGAAGGCGGTCGTGCTGGAGATTTCGGACGATGCGGCGTCGATAGTCGATCTTGCCGACGGTGTGCGTCAGCGCTGCTCGGCGCTTTTCGTCGGCGGCAGGCGGATGCCCTCCGGGACTTACGGGGCGGCGGGCTCCGGCGCAAAGTACGCCGGTGAAGCGGTCGCGGCGCATTTCACCGGCGGCGGAATTCTGGACGTTTCCGGCAATTTTACGATTGTGGTCAGGTAAGAAGGGGAGATAGATCGTGAAGTCTGCGTTTCTGTTTGCGGTATTCTGCTGCGCGTCGGCCGCGCCGGCGCTGGAAATGAAAATGCGCCCCGGGGATTCTTTCGCCCGTGTGCGTGACGAGATCCGCGCCGCG
The DNA here is from genome assembly GCA_017508315.1 of Kiritimatiellia bacterium. GTDB lineage: Bacteria > Verrucomicrobiota > Kiritimatiellia > RFP12 > UBA1067 > UBA1067. The sequence continues at coordinate 1,076 of JAFVZE010000365.1, forward strand.
CGGGCGGCGGGGAAGGTCGCTCCGGGCGAGAAAGTCACGGTCACGCTCGCCCCCGGCGAGTACTGCGTCGCCGGCAACCGTCTTGAGCTTTCCGCCGCCGATTCCGGAACGGCGGACGCGCCGACGGTCTGGCGCGCCGAGAGACGCTCGAGCGTGCGGCTTTTCGGGGGCGTGAGACTGAAAGCGTCCGATTTCGCGCCGGTTAAGGACGAGAGCGTGTCTCTCCGGCTTGATCCCGCGGTCCGCAAATCCGTGCGCGTCGCCGATCTGTCGTCGCGCTTTCCCGGAGGATTCAAGCCGTGGCCGGATTCGATCCGCGGCGTGCCGCCGGGGCCGTGGCTCTGCCGCGACGGCGACTATCTGCCCGTAGCCCGCTGGCCGAACGCTGATGCGGCGAATCACGGTTGGGCGGGGTTCAATGTCTGTCTCAAGCCGGGCGGCAACGAATGGAAGCAGACGGCGAAGAATCCCCCGCCGGACGCGAGCGCTCCCGGAGCGTTCGAATTTCCCGGCGACCGGCCGGCCCGGTGGCGTTTCGGCGAGGGCGTGTGGATGCTCGCCTACTGGAATTTCGACTGGGCCTGCGAATATCTGCGCGCCGCCTCGTTCGATTCCGCGACGAAGGCGCTGACGCTGGCGACATGGGCGCAGTACGGCCTGGGCAAGGGCAACAACGGATATTTCAAGCAGCGCAGATTTTACGCGCTGAACCTGTTGGAGGAACTGGACGCTCCGGGCGAATGGTATCTCGATCGCAGGGCGAAGAAGCTGTATTATCTGCCGAAGGGGGATCTGGAGAAGGAGGAATTGGTGCTGGCGGACGATACCGCGCCGTTCGTCGCGATGAGCGGAGTCGCGCACATCGTCTTCGAGAACCTGGAGTTCAGGTATTCCCACGGCGCGGCGGTGATGCAGATCAGCGGACATGACAACGTCGTGCGCAACTGCGGCTTCTACTGCCACGGCGGCAGCGCGCTCACCGTCAAAGGTGCGCGCAACCGCATCACCCGCTGCACGATAGCCCACAACGGCGCTACGGCGGTCAGCCTGAGCGGCGGCGACCGGCGCATGCTGCTGCCGGCGAACAATCTCATCGACGGCTGCGAGATCGTCGATTATGCGGTTTTCAAGCGCATATACGCCCCGGGCATCAATCTGTCAGGCTGCGGCAATGCCATCAGAAACTGCAAAATCCACGAAGGCCCGTACATCGCGCTCTGGTACGACGGCAACGAGCATCTGATCGCCGACAACATTTTCGACCGCTGCGTTCTCGAGGCGGGCGATTCCGGGTGCATCTACACCGGCAAGGACGCCGCGGGGCTCGGGACGCTCATTTTCGGAAACCGCATCCAGAATCTCGCACAGACGGCGGTGGAATCGAATTCGCGGCAGGGAATCTATTTCGACGACTGCGACTGGGGCGATGACGTCATCGGCAATTTTTTTCGCCGATCCGGCCGCGCCGTTTTCTTCGGCGGCGGCAAGCTGCACCGGGTCTACAACAATGTGATGACCGAGTGCAACCACGGCGTTCACGCCGACGCCCGGGGCAGAACGTGGAGGCTTAAGCGCAATTCCTTCCCGACGGACGCCAAGGGTGTGTCGTATGCGCGGGGGAAATGCGAAGGGTTCAATTTCCGCTACGCCCCCTGGAGCGTATATTATCCGCAGCTGGAGGAGGCTGTCGACAATCTTCCGGAAATGCCGGGTATGAACGACGTTAAAAACAACGTCTTCCACAGGATCAGAGGGCGCGTTTTCGAGTTCGACCGGCTGGCGCAGATGGTGCTGCCGTCGAATACGAACGAAAATACGCTCGTCTCCTCGACCGCGGAGGCGCCGAAGCTTCCGCCGCAGCCGATACGGCTCTCGGACGCCGCGGTCAACCGCCTTTCGTCGCCGTGCGGCGGGACGGTCGCCAAGGTGCATCTCGACGCTTCGGCGCATCTTGTCTGGTCGCTCAAGGACGCAGAGAGGACCGTTCTCAATCCTTCGCCGCTAGGAATAACCGTGGATACGCTCAATACCGGCAGGCTCGTCGTGCCCGGAAGGGCGCAGACGGTGGCGGCGAATAAGTTGTCGGCGGTGTCTTTCACCAACGCAACCGGCAGCGCCTTCAACGAATACCGCATAGCGCTCAGGTCGCTTGTCGACGCGAAGACGGTCGCGTTCTTCGACATCCGCGTCTGGAAGGGAGGCGCGGCCTTCCGCTGGACCGTGCCCGGCAGAGGCGCGCGCCGCGTCGTCGGTGAAAACAACGCCTTCGCTTCGCCCTACGGGAAACTGCGCATCGGCGAGGCTGAGCGCGCGCAAGGGTATCCGGAAGTCCACATGTACGAGCGCGGATTGAGCCTGGGATTGACCTTCCCCCAGTATCCGCGCGGCTGGAGATGCGAGGGGACGGTCGTTTCGCCCTGGCGTTTCGTCAAGACGAGGTAGAATGAGGAGATGCCGATGAAAGAGAAGAGCGGATTGATCTGGGCGAATCTTCTGCAGCTTGGCGAGAACATGTGGAACGACAGGAAGACCGTCGAGGTGTCGCGGTTCGACGAGCGTGTCTGGGAGCACGTCACCGGCCGCATGAGCGGGATCGGAATGAACATGCTCGTCATCGACCTCGCCGAGGGGATGGAGTATCCGAGTCATCCGGAACTGGCGATAAAGGGGAGCTGGACGCCGCAGAAGATGAAGCGGGAACTGTCTCGCCTGCGGGCGTTGGGCATAGAACCGGTGCCGAAGCTGAATTTTTCGACGTGCCATGATGTCTGGCTCAAGGAATACGCCCGGATGGTCTCCACGCCGGAATATTATCGTGTCGTTTCAGATCTTATTCGCGACACGTGCCGAATCTTCGGGAATCCGCGTTTCTTCCATATCGGTATGGATGAGGAGACCTACCGTGTTCAGCGGGCGTTCGACTATGTAGTGTGCCGCAACGGTGATTTATGGTATCAAGACCTTGATTTCTACCGCCGCGAGGTGGAGAAGAACGGCGCGCGGGCGATGATGTGGAGCGATCAGGCATGGAGCGAACCGCCTTTTGCCGAGAAGGTTTCGAAACGTATCGTGCAGAACAACTGGTACTACTGGAACGATGTGCCTCGCGTCGAGCCGCAATCGCTACTGCCTCGCCCGCCCGATGAAAAGAAGACGGACGACGCAATGCACGAGTGGAGCCACGTCCAGCAGCTAAGGGCTTTTCGCGAGCTGGACGCCGCCGGATTCGACCAGATGCCGTGTGCCACGAACTGGAACAACCGAGAGAACATGGCTCAGGTCGCAGATTATTCCATGAAGCATATATCGCCCGAACGTCTGCTCGGTTTTCTTTTCACCCCATGGGAATTCACCTTTTCCGGCGAACAGTACGTCAAAAAGCATAATGAGCTGCTCGATCTCGCCGGCGACGTCATAAAACGCATCAAAAGCTTAACATAATTGCCTTCAGAACGCGAGAGCAACTGCGGAAATATCTGGGGATATTTTCTCCCTGTGACTTCCAAAAGGTGGGGCATTTCCGTGTCGCACCCTTATCCCACTTTTTTGAATTGATGCACGCAAGGCCTTCGAGTCGGGGGCGATTCGGCGCTGGTGCTCGCTGTGCAGGCTGCCGAATCGACTCCGGCTCTGCGGCCTTCACGGTGTGCATGAAATGAAAATGGACGG
>JAFVZE010000366.1 GCA_017508315.1 Kiritimatiellia bacterium
CCGCGCACGTCGCCGGCGAACCGCGGATCGCCGAAAAAGGAATGCCGGTCGTTCCCGGACTCCGAAATCCACCGTTCAACCGTCATATCGCCGAACTTCGTCACCTGCGAAGAACAGTTCCAGTAGACATTGGAATCGCTCTGCGCCCCCTGCCAGTACGGCGGATTCCATTCCCGCCATTTCGCCTCGGGCAGATCGAACGGTTTGCCGCGATGCATGAATTTCCCGCTCCGCCAGACGAAGATGTTGCCCGTCATTTTTAGATTCAGGCCTTCAAAACGGTAACGGGGGCGGAAATCCCATTGATTCTCACTGCCGTCCACAAACAGATTGTTCCAAACTTCGCAATTATCGCCGTAGTTCTGGTGAAGGCTGCGCATCGTATTGCGGACAAAGTTGTTCCAGACCTTGACCCCGCCCGAACCGTTGTCGAGATAGATCCCGGTTCCGCCATGCGTCGCCGAACGGATGTCATGAAGATAATTGTCGTGCACCGTCGTGCCGGGCGCCTGCCCCAGAAGATAGACAAGCCCCATGTCGGAAAGCACATACTGCCCGAGATCATACACACGGTTGAAAGCGATTTTATTGTGGTGGGCGTTCGATGGATCGGAATTCCAGTCCCATCCGCACGAAATCCCCGAATAGTAAAAACCGGAAATCTCGTTGTGGACTATCCGGTTCCAGGAGCTTTTGCCCACCAGCACCGCCACGGCATCGGGATGCCGGCGTCCGCCGTCCGAAATCCGGCAGTTGGCGACGTCGTTTGAAACGACGAGCGCAGCGCCGGAAGGCCGGCCGCGGAACAATCCCATCCTTACCGCTCCGCCGCCCAAGTCCCGGAAAACGCTGTCTCGCACACGGCACCTGCCGGAGCCTTCGCCGATCGAAAGCGCGTATCCGTCCACCCTGACGAAAGCGCAACGCTCGAAGCGGATGTTCGACGACGCGACGACCGCAACGGCCGCCGGCAGCGAAAAGGCCGACTGATACGCGAAATATCCCTCTTTGCCGAAAGTCAGATCCTGATAGGCGAAAACGACGTCTTTGAAAACGACATCCTTCGCCCCTTTCACCTCCACCAGCGAACTGAGCAGCGGCGCCACCACTTCCGCCGCATCCGGATCCTCGCCGGACATCGGCGTATAGGCGAGAATCCCCGACGGACGGTCGAGATACCATTCGCCGGGTTTCCCGAACGCCTCCTTTACGTTCTCTATGCGGTAGCGCCGCGAAGTAAAATCATCGGCCGCCATATAATTGCGCACCCGCGGCGAAGCGAACTTCACCAATCTGCCGCGCCCGTCGATGTCGGCGATCCTCGCGCGGGTCATCGACCAGTTGTGAAGCACCGCCAGCTCAAGATCGCCGCGGTTCGCCCAGTCTTCGCGGATGTCGTCGCGCCGGAACGCAAAGCCGCCCAGCCCCTCCCTGCTCAAAAACGCATTGGTGTGCGTGAGATAAAAACCGCTCTCCGGCATCCGCGGACGGAACCGCCGGCACCCGTTGACGTAGAGCGTGCTGAAATTCCAACGGCCGTCGCGCGCTTCCGGCAGCGTGACGCGCCATACGCCGTCCTTGCCGACCTTCCAGCCGCGGATGCGCCGCCCGCCGGAAATGACCGCCGGACGCGACGGGTCTTTCGGTCTTACCACGCACCCTGAACTTCCGGCATCGATCACGAGCGGCTTTTCCAGCCAAAGTCCGCCGGGTTCAATCAGAATTTCGCGCTCCGACGCGGCCCGGACCGGGAGAACCGCCGCCAGCAGGCATCCTGAGATAAACAGTCTGTTTCTCATCATACCAATATCAGTCTCGGGAATTGAAATCGTTGTCGCGGCGGCGGGTGGTCAGCCAGCGCAATTCCACGTCATCCTCGACGTAATAGCGGCGGACGTTGACGAAGTTGACGTAAATGCGCCGCCCGGGTTCGCCGCCGGGTTCGCGTTCCGACTTCCAGTCCGTAATCGAAAGCTCAGCCTCCGGCGCCGTCGCCCTGAACACCACGCGGTACTGGTTGAAAAGAATCTCCTTCCAGTTCTTGCGCCGCACGTAAGGGATGTGCAAACCGGTAAGTTCGGGGATTTCCTCGCCGCCGGTGACGGTTGCGCGCGCCATGAACGTTCCGTTGGTGACATACCCCTGAGGGCGGAAATCCTCCTCTTCCGGCCGGATGAAATGGGCGTGGTCTCCGCGCTTGACGTCCGCTTCGTCCGCCGCGACGAAATGCACGTGATAAAGCTCGCCCGGCTTCAGCCCGGTCAAACGCTGGGATATGACGTTCGGCGAACTCTTGCGCGTGAACAGCGCGACGTTGTCCCCCGTTCCGCGCGGCGCCTTTTTGCGGTTCTGCCCGCCCGACGCGCCGTATCCGGGCACGTTCAGCGGCTGAACGCCGCCCTCGCCGCCCTGCCGCACCTTCCAGTGCGCGAGACCCTCGTCGAAATCGGCGTTCTTCAGATGCCCCGGCAGATACGCAAAGCCGTAAGCCCCGGCCAGATCCTCCGTCCCGCCCTCGACGGCGTAATAACGCACCACGCGGCAGAGCCAGCGCGCCATGTCGTCGTCGGTATAGCTGAAATACCCGGCCGCGATCCCTCCCGGCTCCCCGAACGCCGGATCGGTCGCGATGCGCCGGACGTAATCGCAGACGAGCCGCTTCATGTCCCCTTCCGGACGCGACCAGTCGGTGTAGTGCCCCGGTTCGAGAAACGTCCCGAAATAATAGACGATGCTGTTCGCCGCGGCCGGCACGAAATTGGTGACGCTTGCCCGATAGCGGAGCAGCTGCTCCTCCCACTGATGAGCCGCGGCCGGATCCTTCAGCACCGTGCAGTACGCCTCGGGATAAAGCATTCCGCAGCCGCGGCCGGAATTCACGATGGCGGAGATTTCGGACGTCTGCGTCGTCGGGTCGGTGTAGACCGAAAGCACGGCGTCGGCGTACATGCCGTTGATCTCCCGCGGCATGTCGCACATCGGCCACAGCGCCTCGGAAAGGTTCACCCGCCACGGCCGCGGCGAAGAAACGCCGTTTTCGTCGATGGTCAGCGGAAATCCCTGCGGCCAGCCGTCGGCGTGGAAGAGCACCCCGCGGATGCGCGCGATCTCGCCGCGCCCCGGCTCGGAACTTCCAAAGCCCGCCATCGTCTCGATCGCGATCCCCCGCTCCTCCAGCGCGGCGTTTTCAATGCTTATACGGCCCGGCGCGCGGGTCCGCCGGTAGAAACTTGCAACGTTGAAAAACGGGAACGCATACCGCCGCGTGAAATCATAGCGCGGCCGCCATTCCATGAGGTCCGTTTTCTTCATGTCGAAACTCGGTGACACGTGCACGATGCGCTTGACCGCGCGAACGGCGAAAGGAACTCCCTCCGGCGCCTTGCGGAGATGCAGCGTATGCCAGCCGGCCTCGAGCATGCGCATCGTCTCCGAACGTTCGCCGCGGCGCGGCCGGATTATCGGCGCGGCGATACCGTCGATGAAAACCGTCGCCTCCGGCGCGCCGCCTTCAAACCCGGCATACACCCATCCCCGCCGCGGATTGAAAAAGCGGACCTTGGCGGACGGACGCTCCGAACGGAAAAGTTCCGTGACGAAATTGTTGAGCCTCTTCCCCGCCGGACCCGCCGGCGGACGCGGACGCAGCGTGACGGGATAGACGTTCTCGCGCAGAAAACCGGCGCCGCCTTTTTTCCTTATCCCGACCGTCAGATGAAAACTCTTCCGGCACGACGCCGGCAGCTTCCCGAAGGAAAGGCGCGCGCGCCGGTCCGCCCCCAGCGCGGCGGCGGCCTTGACGCCGCTCCCGATGCGAGCGGCGATTTCAAATCCGCGCACATCGCCGTCGAGATCGCCGGGATAATAAAAAGTCATTTTCGCGTTCTCGGGATCGATGTCGGCGAGCAGCGGATCGATCGGCACGATTCTGGCGGTCAGCCGCGGCGACGGCGACGCCCTGCGGACGCAAGCGCAGGCGCCGGGAGAAACGGGGACGAGCTGCAGCGCCGCGATTTCAAGGACTCCCGCCGAGCCCGTCCTGCCGCCGATCACGAGCGAATGTTCCTTTGCGCCGGCGACCGGCGTGAAGCGCCATGAAATACGCTCCCACTTTCCGCCGGTGTCTTTCGGAAAATCGGGCGAGCGGACATCCTTCGACCACCACCGGTCGCAGCTGTAAAAGCGCACTCCTCCGGCGAGCGCGCGGGTGCGCACCCACGCCTGCGCTTCATACGTTTCGCCGTCGCAGAGCGACAGCCGCCTCTGCGTGAGATAATCCGTCTCGCCGAAAACGATCCTGAAGGCAGGCGAACCGTCCGGACCTTTCCCGCCGGAGCGTCCGATGCGAGTCGTCGCCGGCGCGCGGAAACTCCAGTCGAGAATCCCGCCGAGCCCGTCGGGCGAGAAGGAACAGTTAAGCAGAATGTTGGTCGTGCATTCGGCGGCGGACAGCCCCGCCGCCGCCAGCAGCATTAAAAGCAGAATTCTCATCGCACGATGATTCCGACGGAGCGCGGACAGACAAGGCGGCAGGTGCCTCCCTGAACCGAGAAGAACCATTTTCCGCCGACGCCCGAAACCGCCGCCGGAGCATTGACGACTCCGCCGCTTGCGCGGATGAGCGAACGGCTCTCCTCGGGAAGTTCCGCATCCGGCTCGACAACGATGGAGGCCGACGACCCGAACGTCACCGTTCCCTGAACGCGCAGACAGCGCCGCTTCAGCAGATCCGACGCCTTCACTTTCAGCGTCCCGGAAATTACGAGATCGCCCTTGACGGTGCCGCATCCGGCGACCGCGGCGAAGTCAAGCGCCGCGCCGTTTTCGACGGAAAGCTCCGCTCCGGCGCCGACCGTCAGCGAGCCCGACGCGGCGATCGAACCTTCATCGGCCAACACGAGACTGCCGCCGGAAACGACCGTCGCGCCGGTGTAGGTATTGGCGCGCTTCAGGCGCAGTTCACCCGAGCCGCGCTTTTCCAGCCCGCCGCCGGAAACATCGCCGAGCACGCAGTCGACCTCGTAAACATTCTTCTTGCCGCCCCAGGAGATGACGGCCTTTGCCGCGGTATATCCCCAACCGGGCGAAGTTACGGCGATTCCGGTCCATGTGCGGCGCTTCGAATCGAAAACCGCCGCCGCGGTGGCGCCGGTACCGTCGCCGGTAATCTTGACAACCGGCGGCGCGATATAACCGGCGGTATCGGCGGACTCCGGCATCGGGACGGAAACGACCCCCTTGCCGACCGGCGCCAAAAGCGGCACGGAAACGTCCGCCGTGAAATCGGACGAATCGATGATCGCTCCTCCTTCAAACACGGTCACCGCGGTAGGATGATTATGCCTCTTACCGTAAGTCGAGTCTCCCGC
>JAFVZE010000367.1 GCA_017508315.1 Kiritimatiellia bacterium
CATAAACATTCCCGACTGAAAAGCCGCCATTCCGAACTCCTCAACAGACAAAAGCCAAACGAGACAAAACCAATCGGTTAAAACTTAGAGACAATCAGACGGTTTACTTTCAGAAAGTTCGTTTACTTTTGGACGCGACGCGAAAAGAGCGCCGCGGAACTGACCGCGGCGCTCTTTTGCCTTGCTTCCGCCGGAAGCTTACTTGTCGCCGAGCGCGGCGACTCCGGGCAGAACCTTGCCTTCGAGAAACTCGAGCGAAGCGCCGCCGCCGGTGGAGATGTGCGACATCTCGGCGGCCTTGCCGCTCTTCTTGACGGCGGAAACGCTGTCGCCTCCGCCGATGATGGAGGTGCCGCCGTTGGCCTTGACGGTGGCGACCGCCTCGCAGACGCCGTAGGTGCCCTTGGAAAGCGGAGCGAACTCGAAGCAGCCCATCGGTCCGTTCCATACGACAGTTCTGGCGCCCTTGACCGCCTCGGAGAAAAGCTCGACGGACTTAGGTCCGATATCGAGACCCATCCAACCGTCCGGGATGTCGCCGTCGCAAAGCTCGATCTTGATGTCGCTGGCGTCTTTCTCGGCCGGGAACTTGTCGGCGATGACGTTGTCGACCGGCAGCAGAAGCTTGATGCCCTTGGTCGCGGCGGCCTCCATCATCTCTTTGCAGTAGGCGACCTGCTCGTCCTCGCAGAGCGATGCGCCGATCTTGAGACCCTGAGCCTTCTTGAAGGTGTAGGCCATACCGCCGCCGATGATGAGAGTGTCAACCTTGTTGAGCAGGTTCTTGACGACCGCAAGCTTGTCGGAAACCTTGGCGCCGCCGAGAATGGCGACGAACGGACGCACGGGATTCTCGACGGCGTCGCCGAGGAACTTGATTTCCTTTTCAAGCAGGAAGCCGGAAACCGCAGGCTGGAGATAATCGGCCACGACCGCCGTCGAAGCATGGGCGCGGTGCGCCGTTCCGAAAGCGTCGTTGCAGTAGATCTCGCCGTAGGAAGCGAGTTTCCTGGCCATTTCCTGACGGGCGGCCTTGAGCTCGGCCTTCTGCGCCGCAAATTCCTCATCGGTCAGGTGAATGCCCTTCTTCTCGTCATCCTTCTTGACCTTGCCGTCCTCGGCCTTGTAGAAACGGGTGTTCTCAAGAAGCGCAACTTCACCCGGCCGGAGAGCGGCGACGACTTCATCGGCCGCCATGCAATCCGGAACGAACTTGACCTCCCTGCCAAGCTTTTTGGAAAGCTCCTCCGCAACCGGCTTCAAGGTGAAAGCCGCATTGTCGGGATTCGCCGGCGCTCCGAGCTTGCCGCCCTTCGGACGTCCGAGGTGGCTCATAAGCACAAGACTGCCACCCTGCTCGAGAACGTAGTTGATGGAGGGAAGCGCCGCAACGATGCGGGTGTCGTCCGTGATTTTGCCGCTGCCGTCCTTGGCCATCGGCACGTTGAAGTCGACGCGCATTAAGACGCGCTTGCCTTTAAGCTCGACGTCTCTCAAAGTTTTCTTTGCCATTTTATCTCCTTAGGGTTGGATGTTGTTAACTGTTCGAAGCCGAAAAATAATCAACGACGGCCACCGATGACTTCGATTGCCGCCGTGACGATTGCCGTCGACTGCTGTCGAAAGCCATCGGTAGTCAATGGCCTTTACTTGGCCATTTTGTTCATCTTGAGCTGAGCGCGGCTCTTCTTGCGATCGGCCGTGTTGCGCTTGATGATGCCCTTCTTGACCGCCTTGTCAAGACCCGAGACGAACTCCTTGAATTTCTTCTCGGCATCATCCTGCTTGCCTGCATCGGCAGCCTTGAAGAGCTTCTTGTGCGCATCGTGCAGTTTCGCCTTAACTGAGGAATTACGCTTGCGCGCCTTCTCGTTCTGCCGATCACGCTTACGGGCGGCGCGTCCGCCTTTGATATTTGCCATTTTCTTCCAATCTCCTGTTTTTCGGAAAAGTTTGACTGATATTTTACCTTATTTACGCTTGAAAATCAAGGGGGTATTTGGGGTAAATCGAATTATTTGAGAATGTCGCACGAAAACGCTCCTCCGCGGAAACGGCAGACTCCGCCCGAAACTTCGACCCGACCCATCGTAGGACGAAGGTCCGCGCAATCGGCAGGCAGGATGAACGTCGAGTCGTGATCAAGATCGAGCCCGGTCACGATGACGCGCCGAGAGCCCTTGCCGTCCGACAGGACGCTTGCGCGGACAGTCCCCTCTCCGTCTTTGCAGGGAATCGTCGTTATTTTTTCACCCGACATGATAAACGGCTCAAGGTCGAGCATTTTTTCCGCGATGACGCACATGGCGTTCCAGCGCTTTTCCTTCCACTCCGGTATCGGACATTCTATAAGATCGAAATAGGAGTAGAAGAAGAATCCGTTTGTACCGTCGGCGGCCATGCAGAGCGCAACCGAAAGCATCTCCTCCATCGTCGGCTCGCGCCCGCTGCGGCGGTAGAGTTCCGGATCGTCTTTCGCCCCTTTCGTCATCCGCGCCCAGTTGTAGCACTGCGGCGCATACCAGATGGGGCCGGG
>JAFVZE010000048.1 GCA_017508315.1 Kiritimatiellia bacterium
CGCCTTCGCCGAAACCCACATCCGCCCTCCGCGGTCGATCGCCATTGCAAGCGGCAGATCGTAGGAGCGCAGACATACGGCGGAACGATCGTCGGAAAACATATTGGCATACACCCCGAGATTGTTCGTGCATACCACAGAAAGATCGCAGACGGCTACCTCCGACACCGAAGAAACGGTACATTCATCGAATGAAAAAGTCCAGCCGCCGGAGAAAGGCTCGAGCGAAAACGAAATGCGCTCACCTTTACCGGCGAAAGAATAGCGCAGCCGGCCGTTCTCCGCCCGGAACGACTTCGGCAGCTCCGCTTTGCCGCCGGAACGACGCAGGAACACGAACGGACGCGGCGAACGTATGAGCTCTCGGCCGGTGGCGGTTTCCTGCAGAGAATCGATCCTCCCCCTGGCGTCAAACGACAACCTCACGCCGTCGTTGACGTACACGACGGAAGAAGCGTTCAAAACCACCGACAACAGCAGACTTGTCATTTTAAGCATCCGTCATTACATCTGACGGTTCTTCCGCTACCGCGCAATGACCGTCATGCCGTATCTCTTGACCGAGAGGACAAGCGAGCCGTCGCGGGCGGTGAGCGAACACTGCAGGCGGCGCTTGAGGCTTCCGTCCAGAGTGACGATCCAGCGCGAGACATCCGCCGCCGAAATCGACGAAGCGTTGAGAATCGCATAGTCACCGGGCTTTAGGCTCGAAAGATCGCCGGTCACCAGAACCCGTCCGCCGCCGGAGACGTCGACAGTCCCGGAAACGGAAACCGGGTTCACAGCCCCGTCTTTCACGGCGACCACAAACCGCGCGGTCCCGTCGAACACAAGTGCGCCCTGCACTGTGCCGGACCCGGAAAAAGCGCCCTTCACCGTGAGCGGCTGTCCGCCGGAGACGGCAAGCGTCGCGCCGGCGCGCACCGTAAGATTGCTGACGACGGCCGGGCGGAAACCGGGCGTGGCTTTCCCGAACCATTTCCAGTTGAGATACGCTTCCACAGTATCCACCTGCCGCTCGCTCAAACCCTCCTTGTAGAGAATCGCCTCGCCCACCTTCTGCCCGCCGACATATTTGTTGTAGTTCGCCGCCGCGAAAGAGCCGCCGCCGAAATCTTCATAACTTACGAGCGAAACCAGATCCCAGCCGCCGGAAAAGCCGGTGGTAAGCGGATTTATTCTCTGCCCGTTGAGCCGGGCGCGCGAGCCGCCTTCGTACGAAAGATTTTTTTGTCCCTGGCCGTAAGAGTTGATCAGAGCGTTGGTAAGAATCGGCGCGGCGTAAGAGAGCGTTTCTATCGTTTCAAAACGTCTGAGACCGTAACCGCAATACGGTCCGCGCAGTAAATTTGGATCTTGACCGCATCCGACCAAAACTCCGCCGCCCTGCGAGGAGTCCATCACCATAAAGACGCTGTGCAGTTCGCCGCAGGCGGGATATTTCATGATCGGCGAGTCGTGCTTATCGGACCAGCTCCAACCGTCTTCACGACCTTTATAGGATCCGAAGTCGATTGCGTTCATACCGCGCGGCGTCGCGGTCACGGTGGCGTAGCTATTATTCGTCGAAGAAAGGTGTGTCGCCTTATGATAGCCCTCGCCGCGAATATCCCGCCATTCGGAAACCTGCCCGGATGATTTTACCGTAAGCGTTGAAACGTCAGAGGCGTCGAAATGCACATAGGCGCCTTCAGGGATGTCGGCAATGTCCGGCGGCAGGCGGGAGTTAATCGTCAGATTCCCGGCGGCGACATCGAGCGAGCCTTCCGCGACGGCATAGTCATTGATGTAGAGCGTACCTGCTCCCTTTTTGAAGAATTCGGCGGCACCGGATATCTTGGCGACATACATGGACTCGCCATCGGAGACGCCGATTCCTCCGATTTTCTCCGCATCAACATCCGGAAACGGATTGCCGTCAGCGGCATCAAAGTCGATTTCGTGGTTGAGCCACTTTTTCATCAGATAACCGGTAATCGCCAACCGTTCCGTTTCCGTCACTTCATTGGTGAAGATGAGACACTCGCAGACGCGGTGATAGCCGCTGCGGCTTCCGGCACCGGCGTTAAAAGCAAACGCGTCAGCCTGGGTATTAGAGATTGGATGCGCCGAGAAGACTGCGGGAGCGGACCATTTTGCGGCGTTTCCATCTTCAAGGTTGCGAGTGGCGCCGCCGCCGGGATACGGATAGCCGTTGTCGGGGTTGTAAAGCCTGCCGTTGGCGTAAAACGGCCCGGATCGGACTTCATCGCACCCGGTGTTCTTGCTGTAGAATATCGGGGCTGAGTATGTTCGGCTGTCGGTTCCGGCTGGACGCATAAAGTCGTTGCCGGAAATCCGCGATGTCATGCCGAGGAACTGGCCGCCGCCGTCACGGGTATCGAGCACCTGAAATACGGCGCGGATATTGGTGTAGGGTTTATCCCAAATCAAGGCAATGCATTTATCGGGATCAGTCTGACTTTGCGCAGATGAAACCCAGGGCAGGTTAATGTGATGGGGCCTACCACGGTGGTCGCGCACCAATCTCGGATAGCCGCCGAGCGTATTGGTCGCGAACCCGTAGGCTTCGCCGCGCACATCGGCGATTCTTACAACATTCGTCAGGAGCTCGTCGGCGAAGGTTATCGTATCCATGCGTGAAGCGTCTACCCAGAACGCGACCGAAGCGGGGACGTTGGTCGCGGGAGCTTCGGTGCGCAGCTCAGAAACTCCGGGAACCTGCAGGCAAGCGCCTTCGGCGAATATGACTCCCCGAGCGGAGGAGACGTCAGGAAGCGACAGAACACCTTCGCCGACGACTCTTGCGCCCGCTTCGGCGACGAATTTTCCTGGAGCGAAAACTCCGGAAATGCGCAGCGTCGCTCCGTTGGAGACCGCGACGGTTTTGACCCACGCTCCGGCGGGCAGAACCGCTTCACCTTCTTTCACCACCAGAGTACCGGTATTTTTCTCCACATGATTGGTCAGAGCGAGGACGATGGTTCCCGCACCGTCTTTTTCCACAGTGTGGAAAAAGTTGGTGAAGTTGCCTATGTACGCGCAAATGTTGTTTGTGACGGTAAGACGGGTACATACGGCCGATCCTATGTCGGGCTCCGATACGGTTGTGGAATCCGGGAAGCCGGGCAACGCTCCCTCGCGCCCGGTTTCGGCGAATTCAAGATGACATTCACCCAACTCGATGCGAAGAGCGCCGGCGTACTTGTCCTGATGATAGAAGCCGCGGTCCGAAGCCTGTGTTCCGCTTCCGCCGCCGGCGGCGTCGTGAATGATGATTTTCGCAGGACAGTAGCCGTCATTCTTGAATTTGTTGGGCGTAAAAAGGCTGTAGCGCTTCTCGACGTCCAGCGTCCGCGAGGATACGAGCCGGTGAACCTCCACGACAAAATCATCATCGGCGGCGATTTTCCTGAACGTGGTGTAGGTGCGCGTGTATGTATTCATTTTCAACAGCGGAATTTCAAGTCTCGCGACCGGTTTTATCGCCGCAAACGACAAAAGGTGCTCCCCTGCTTCAACCGACGCGGAAGCAGGCTCGGAAAGCTCGATGCTGCCGTCGGGGAAAACGCGCTTGACGAAGGTACCTTCGGGAAATACGCCGGCACATGACACGACCGATCCGGGAGCTATCACCTCACCCGTTCCGGCGCGAAAAACATACGGGGAACCGGGCTTGACGTTCCAACTGCCTTCATGCGCACCTGCGCTGCGCGGTCCGACCACATAAAAGTGGCCGCTTCCGCGGTAAATCGAGTCCAGCACAAGATCGTCCGTGCGCACGGGATTCGACGACGAGGCGAAATGGTCAAGACGGAAATCGGCGATATTGTTGGCGAGAACAAGTTCGCCGACATTTACCCGTCCGTTCAGTTCGCAGGTGTCGCTCAGTCCGAAACGCCCGTTGCCGCCGGAACTGAAATCGACATAGTGCCTGCCGCCCTTCAGGCTGGAGAAAGTCGAGACGCCCGAAAGCGTGATGCCGCTGTCGGAGACAAGGACAACCTGTTTGCCGTTACCGGTTTTCAGAGTGTGCAGCCCCGATAAAGTCAAAGGTCTGCTTACCTTTACAAAAGAGGTTCCGACCGCGTTGGTA
>JAFVZE010000368.1 GCA_017508315.1 Kiritimatiellia bacterium
GCAACTTCATATAATTCGTCATACTTCTTCATGTCATTTTATTACCTGTTTGGGTAATGTTTTGGCTTATAATATATCATAAATCTTCGTAATCGACAATCCCTTGCGTCAAATTATTACCTATAAAGGGTATATTTTGACCGCTGTCTGTAAGTTTTCCGCGAGCAGGGAAAGACAGTTTATATCGAATATCTAATTGGCTCCAATCAGCCAAATCGTTTTCGCAATTCCAACTCAGTAAGTATAATCGGGGGTATTAAAACGATGAGAGGCAAGACCAATTTTATAGTAATGTCATACAACATCAAAAAATCAGAATTAAAGCAAAGACAATTTCGCAACCAGTGTGCAATAGCCGTCACAACCAAAGCTGCGAGGCCAAACATCGTTATCAATTTTGCACTATACCTTTGCGCAAAATCCCAAGCCTCCTGGCTCTTGCGCGAACGTGCAGTACGATATCCATAGAGTCCATTGATCTTTTTCGGCGGACACATCCAAAATACAATTCCTACCACCAACAAGATCAGCACGTTTATATAGTATGTATACGGCATAATGGAGTTAGTAAGTTTTACAGTTGGGCAGTTGGACAGTTATACAGTTTGACAGTTTTTATAATTGGCGGAGAGGGAGGGATTCGAACCCCCGGACCCGTGAAGGTCAACGGTTTTCAAGACCGCCGCGATCGACCACTCCGCCACCTCTCCTGAATTTTGCAGGTACATTATACCATATTGTGCCCGCTGAAATCTTATCGATGTTGACTATGTGACGGTGCAGGTGGTATCATATCAGTTATGAAACTCAACAGATTACTATTGTCCGGCGTTGTCGCCATCGGTATCTTCTCTTCAAATGCCGCAATACGCGCGGTAACTCCGACGGCGTGGAACGGCAATCCCAAATGCTGGCAGATGGCACGGCACAACGAAAAGATGAAGGAGGTCGCGGCAGGGGGCGCGCCGGTCGTCTTCATCGGAGATTCGATCACGCATTACTGGGAGGGGGCCGGTCGGCAGGTCTGGCGGAAGTTTTTCGCCGAAGGACCTCGCCGCGCGATCAATCTCGGTACGAGCGCCGACCGCACAGAACACGTTTTGTGGCGGCTCACCGAGGGCGGCGAGCTTGACGGCTACGAAGCCAAGTGCATTCTGCTCATGATCGGCACCAACAATTCAGGTCATTTCCCGTTCGAAAAAGAACCGCCGGTCGACACGATCCTCGGCATCAGGGAGATCCTGCGCGTGATCGCCGAAAAACAACCCAAGGCGCGCGTCATTCTTACGGCGATTTTCCCGCGCGGGGCGACCGCCGACGATGCCTGCCGCCGTCGCAACGACGTCGTGAACAAGGAGATCGCCAGATTTGCCGACGGCAAGCGCGTCATCTGGTGCGACTTCTCCGACAAATTCCTGTCGGCAGACGGCAGGCTTTCGCCGGAACTGTTCCCGGATCTTCTGCATCCCGGCGAGCGGGGATATGAAATCTGGGCGGGTTCGGTGGTGCCGCTTGTCGACAAAGTGCTTTCCGCGCTGCCGGGCGAGACGATCGCTTCCGTCTGGCCGTCGAACCCCCGGGGATATTCTTTCACGTTTCCGTCCGCGGTCCGTCCGGAAACGCGCTTCCCCGACCAGTCGTGGTGGAAGACGCGCTGTCTGGAGAAGCGCAACGAGATCGTCGGCAACGGCGGAATCGAATACGACATCGTGATGGTCGGCGATTCCATCACCCACCGCTGGGAGCGCGAAGGCGGCGAGGGCAGGGAACTGTTCGCGGAACTTAAGAAGACCTACCGCATCCTCAATCTCGGCTACGGCGGCGACCGGACGCAGCATGTGGCATGGCGCATGGAGAACGGCGAACTTGAAGGATATAAGGCGAAACTCTTCACGCTTATGATCGGAACGAACAACCCCGAGCGCAATCCCGCCGATGTCGCCGCCGGAGTGAAACGTGTTCTCGAAATAATCCGCGCCAAGCATCCGGAAGCGAAAGTAGTTCTGATGCCGATTTTCCCTCGCGGCGCGAAACCCGACGACAAGAACCGCGTGCGCAACGAAAAGGTCAACGCGATCATCATGGGCTATGCCGACGGCAAGGATGTCATCTGGCTCGATTTCAACGCGGAATTCCTCGAGCCCGACGGCACGATGACGAAACGCGTGATGAACGATCTTCTGCATCCCAACGCGACCGGATATCAGATATGGCTCGATGCGATTTCGCCCGTGTTCAAGCGGATTCTGGGGAAGTAAAGTTTTTCGTGCGATGGCGAATCCGCGGATCTCGAAAAAACCGTAATCTCGCTTCTGATCACACCGCGCGGCGATGTCCGCGCGGCGGCGGTGATATTCCGGAATTGTTCGGCCGGTAAAGATGGTATAATAATAGGCAGCCATGTTATACCATCTTTCTCAGATGCTTACTCCGTATTGGGGGCCGTTCCGTCTTCTCCAATCGCACGCGGTGCTGCTGGCGTCCGGAACGTTCGCCGCTGCTGCCGTGATCGCGTTTTTTCTTCCGCGTCTGTGGAACCGTCTTCCGCGCGACCGCGGCAAGGCGATCTGCGGACCGGACGGCATGAAGAGCGCAGGCAAGCCGACGGGAGCCGGGTATTACGTCACTTTGCTTTCGCTTCCGGTTCTGGTCCTGTGCGTTCCGATGGACGTATGGGACGCGCTGACGATGGCCGCGCTCTACGCGGCGATGCTTTTCGGTTATCTTGACGACCGTTCGCGGGTTCCGTGGGGCGAACTTCGCAAGGGACTTCTGGATGCCGTGGTCTCGCTCGCCGCGGCGTGGTTCATCGCCGAAGGTCACGGCACCGGGATCTGGCTGCCGTTCGTCAAAGGCGTCTGGCAGGTGCCGACGGCGCTCTATGTGCCGTGCGCGGCGTTTCTGCTGTGGTTCACGATGAACGCCACCAACTGCTCGGACGGCGTCGACGGACTCGCCGGCACCTTGACCGGAATTTCGCTGGCGATGCTCGCGGTCATGCTGTATGTCGTCGTGGGCTACAAGCCGGTCGCGAATTATTTTCTCGTCCCCTGCAATCCCGAAGCCGCGACCTGGGCGATTATGACGATGACCATCGCCGGCGGTTTCGGCGGCTATCTCTGGTTCAACGCCGAGCCGTCGAAAGTGCTGATGGGAGACGCCGGTTCGCGCTTTCTCGGAATGCTCGTTGGCGCGGCGGTGCTGGTCGCGGGCAATCCAATGCTCATCATCGCGCTTTCGCCGATAGTGCTCGTCAACGGCGGCGGAGGGTTGGCGAAACTGGTGCTTCTGCGTCTGGCCAAGCGTGTCGGCTTCGATATCGGAGAGGATGCGGCCATCCGCAGGATCCGCTTTCCGCTCCACGACCACTGCAAGAAGAATCTCGGCTGGTCGAACGCTCAGGTGCTGATGCGCTTCACGCTTCTGCAGCTCGTGGTTATGCCGCTTTTGCTGCTCATCATCGTCAAGGTGCGCTGATTTGACGTTGCTCGCCTCCATATTGCTTCTGTCGCTCACGAGGGCGGAGATCATCGAACGGATGCGCGCTCCGGTCGTGACGCAGGCCGACGGGCTGGTGCAGGTGTTCGCCAGCTGCCCCGAGGATATGCGCCGCGAATACCAGATGCCGATCGCCAGTTTCGCCGCCGAAACCGTGAAAAGTCTCTATCGGGCGCTGGCGATGCGTCCCGGGCGGTTTTCGAAGCCGGGGATAATAATCCATGTCGGATCGGTGCGCACGAACACCGACGAGGTCGTCGCGAAGACCGACGGGACGGCGCGCACCCGCATTTATGTGAAGGCTCCCGGTTATGCCGACATAGAGCGTCTTCGCGTCGAGATCGTGAAAGCTTTCTATCTGGCGGTCAAGGGCGAGAAGCTCGACGACGACGGGGCGTCGCGGGCGTATCGGCGCTCGCGCCCGCATCTGCGCATAGCCGACGACCGTATGGAGCTTGAGCGCTGGATCCGCGGGGAAGGCGGCGACGACGAGCGCGCGCTGTCCCAGATGCGGAAAATCCTGAAACCGGGCGAGGCCAGCGAACGGGATGTGCTCGTGTTCGCCTCGCGTCTGTTCCTGTATCCGGAGACTTTTGACCAGAGGTTCTGCGGCCGCTTCGAGTGCGTTTCTTTCAGGGATGCGGTCGCGCTCGCCGGAGAGGATGCGCGCATCCGCGCCGTCGCCAGGCGCAAAGCCGACGAAGTCGTCGTCATCGGCGGCGGGCGCGGCGAGGCGATGAGCGCGGCGGCGGCGGCCTACCGGGAATTTCTGCTCGCGCTGGCGCGCTCGGAGAAGGAGGAGAAACTTTCGGAACTTCTGGAGGCTGCCGACGTCAAACTCAACGTGGCGTTCGAAGGCGCGGTAAAAATCGAAAAGGGGAAATGAACATGAAAACCGAAAAAACCATCACCGGGGCGGTGGATCCCGATGTTCTGACATATACCGTGGGCGAAGATCCGATTCTCGATCTGGAGCTTGCCAAATGGGATTGCATGGGGACGGCGGCCCATGTGACGATGCTCAGCGAAATGCGGCTTCCCCGGCCTGTGGTGACCAGGGCGGAGGCGGCCAGGGTGCGCAAAGAGCTCGGACGCATCGCCGCGCTTTCGGCGGAAGGCGGGTTTACGATCCGCGAAGACGATCAGGATGTCCACATGGCCGTCGAGCGGATGCTCACGGAGAAGCTCGGAGATCTGGGCAAGAAGATTCACACCGGGCGCAGCCGCAACGACCAGGTTGCCGTCGATGTTCGTCTGCATATGAAAGACGCGATTCTGCGCACCGAGGCCGAGACGCTCGAGCTCGCCGAGGAACTGCGCCGCTTCGGCGCCAAGGCTGGAAAGATTCCCCTCGTCGGACGCACCCATCTGCAGCCGGCGATGCCCTCTACGGTTGAGATGTGGGCGACCGGGCACGCCGAGATGATCGCCGACCAGCTTGAAAATCTCGAGGCGGCCTACCGGCTCGCCGACCTCAATCCGCTCGGCAGCGCGGCCGGCTACGGCGTGCCGCTTCCGCTCGACCGCAACCGCACCACGCGGCTGCTCGGCTTTTCCCGGACGCTGCACAACTGTTTCGGCGCTTCGATGGCCCGCGGCGAATGCGAAGCTTCGCTACTGTCGGCGCTGGCGCAGCTCATGTGCGTCCTGAGCCGCCTTGCCGAAGACATGATAATTTTCTCCATGCCGGAGTTCGCGTATTTCAGACTGCCGCGCGAATACTGCACCGGATCGAGCATCATGCCGCAGAAATACAACCCCGACGTGTTGGAGCTCGTGCGCGGCAAGACGGCGCAGGTGATCGGATGGCAGACGGCGGCGCTCACGCTGCTGCACGCGATGCCCGGCGGATACAACCGCGATCTGCAGGACGCAAAGCTTCTGTACATGAAGGGACTGGATACCGTGCGCACCACGCTGCGCATACTCGCCAAGCTCGTCGCCGGCATGAAGGCCGACGCCGACAGATGCCGTTCGGCGTTCTCGCCGGAGGTTTTCGCCACCGACGTCGCGCTCAGAATGGTGGCCGGCGGAACTCCGTGGCGCGACGCGTACCATGAGGTGCGCGATCATCTCGAACGTCTCGGGACCGAAGACTGCGACGTGGCGGTCGCCGCGAAAAGCCACGAGGGGACGACGGGCGGCATCGACCATGCGCTCTACCGCGCGCGTTTCGCCGCGGCGAAGAAAAGCGTCAAAGCGAGGCTCAACGCGCTTGAGGCGAAATGCAAAGCCTTGTTGAAGTAAAGGATCTGCGCGTCGGCTACGGCGGTCGCGAAGTCGTCCACGGCGTCTCTTTCGACGTGAAACCGGGGGAGGTCTTCGGTGTTGTCGGAGAGTCCGGCAGCGGCAAATCCACGCTGGCGCGGACTCTCGCGGGGCTGGAGAAACCGAGCGGCGGGGAGTTTGCGGTGCACGCGCGTTCGGTGCAGATGATTTTTCAGGATGCCGTAGGCAGCCTCAATCCGAGGATGCGCATCCGCACGGCGCTGGAAGAGGCGCTTTATTTCGGCGGTCCTCCGGCGGCGGACGCGCTGTTCCCCGATACCGGTTCGCTGCTGGAGGCGGTAGGGCTTTCCGAAGCGGTGCTCGAACAGTATCCGCGCGAACTGTCCGGCGGTCAATGTCAGCGCGCGAGCATCGCCCGCGCGTTGGCCCGCCAGCCGCAGCTGCTCATCGCCGACGAGCCGGTAAGCGCGCTCGACGTTTCGGTGCAGGCGCGGATATTGAATCTGCTGCGCGAGCTCGGAAGCCGGTTTTCGCTTTCCATCCTGCTGGTCGCGCACGATCTGGCGGTGGTCAGGAACATCTGCGACCGGGTCGCGGTCATGGAGAAGGGCGTGTTCGTCGAATGCGGCGGGGCCGACGAGGTTTTTTCGAATCCGAAAAGCGATTACACCCGCAGGCTGCTCGCCGCGGTACCGAGGATATGAGAATATGAAAGACGTCAGGGAACAATGGTACGATCCGGAACGGAAGGTGGCGTTCACTTTCGCCGATGTGACGCTCGCCGCGCAGGAACTTGCCCGCGCCCATCTCTGCGGTCCGGCAAGCGCGCATTATCTCGCTGAAGCTTTGGCGGCGGCGGCGCTGCTCGGCGCGGAGACTTCTGCCGACGACGAGGTCGTCTCCGTTCAGATGAAATGCTCCGGACCTCTCGGCGGCGTCAACGTGGAGTGCACCGGCAAGGGGACGCTTCGCGGCTACACCGAAAGGAAGATACTCGACGGTTTCGACGGCATGGGGGCGCCTGACGACTCAAAGGTGGTCGGCGAGCGGCGTTTCCAGGTGGTGCGCAGCGTTCCCGGGCGGGTGCTTTCGCAGGGAATCGCAGCTTCGCTCGATGAATATCTTTCGGTTTCGCTACAAAGACGCGCCAGAATTTTTCTTTCGGCCTCGGTGAGCGACGAGGTGGAGGTCCTGCAGGCGCGCGGGCTTCTGGTGGAGGCGTTGCCGGATTCCGGGTGTTTTGTCGACATGCTCGAGGTCGGCTCCATTTCGGCTTCGCCGCGCAACGTGCTCTCGAAGCTCGGTTTCGGCAACGCCGGACTCAAGAAGTCCGAGCCGATGAAATTCGCCTGCCGCTGTTCTCCGGAACGTGCCGCGGCGATGCTCGGGGCGATGAGCGTGGACGAGATCGCCTCCTTGCCGGACAAGATCGACATAACCTGCCACATGTGCGGAAAAACCTATACGCTCGCCGTCCGTCCGGAAGGGAAAAAGGCTTGAAATGAAACGGCGCGTGACGGTCGAGATCGATCTTGCGGCTCTGGTGCGCAACTACCGCCGGATTGCCGCACATGTGAAACCGGCGAAAGTGCTGTGCGTATTGAAGGCGAACGCCTACGGGCTTGGGGTCGCCGAATACGCCAAAGCGCTTGCCGGTGTCGGATGCCGCGCTTTCGGAGTCGCGGAGGCGCGCGAGGCGCTGGAGTTGGTGCGGATTTTCCGCAGGGAGAGGAATCCGCCGTCCGTGCAGATGCTCTCAAGCGTGCTTCCGGACGAAATCGCCCCGATGGTCAGGGCCGGAGTCGTGCTGCCGGTAACCGATCTCGCCGCCGCGAAACTCATAAGCGCCGCCGCGTCGAAGGCGAAGCGTGTGGCGAAGGTTCATCTGAAGATCGATACCGGCATGGGTCGGCTCGGTATTCCCGCGGCCGACGCTTTGCCGGTGATAGAAGAGGTTCTCCGGCTGCGGGGTCTCGACTGCGAAGGTATTTTCTCTCACTGTCCGGTGGCCTACGACCCGGACGATGCGTTCACTTCTCGGCAGATTGGCGCTTTCGGGAATCTGGTGGAATCCGCCCGGCGGAAGGGGGCGAAGTTCCGCAAGGTACACGTTGCCGCGAGCGATGCGATCAACAATTTTCCCGAAGCCGCCAGACCCCCGTTCAATTGGGTACGCACCGGCATCAACCTGCACGGAAGTTTCGACCCCAACGGCCGGCGCGAACTCAAGGTGGAGCCGGTTCTCACCTTGAAAACGAAGGTTGCGCAGGTCCGTGAACTCCCGGCCGGCAGCACGCTCGGCTACGGTCGCACCTGTCGGTTGAAGGCTCCGGCGGTCATCGCAACCGTCTGCGCCGGCTACGCCGACGGTCTGCCGATGGCGCTTTCAAACCGCGGCGAAGTTTTTGTCGGCGGCAGGCGTTGCCGCATCGTCGGGCGCATCTCCATGGATTACACCACGGTGGATGTGACCGGTGTTCCAGGCGTGAAGGCGGGCGACGAGGTGATCTGTTTCGGCAGGTGCGGCGACGATTCCATCTCTCCTGACGATTGGGCGCGGCTTAAAGGCACTCACGCCTACGACATCATCTGTTCGCTCGGCAGTCGGGTCGAGCGGCGCGTCAAAAACGGCGGAAAAAGACCGGTTAAAAAAAGTTAATTTTCCCCCTTGCGCACCACGCGGTTTTTGTGATATACTATGTCTCGTTTTCGGGTAACAGGCGAGCTTAACTCAGTTGGTAGAGTGCCACCTTGCCAAGGTGGTTGTCGAGGGTTCGAGTCCCTTAGCTCGCTCCAATTAAACCGAGACAGTGAAATGGGAGCGTAGCTCAGCTGGTAGAGCAAGTGACTCTTAATCACTGGGTCCAGGGTTCGAATCCCTGCGCTCCTACCATTTCCACCGATTTGAGGCTAGGTAGCTCAGTTGGTAGAGCAACGGACTGAAAATCC
>JAFVZE010000369.1 GCA_017508315.1 Kiritimatiellia bacterium
ATCATCGCTCGTCAACCCGCTCCCCGATATCGCTCCGAGATTTGCGCCTCCGCTCCCAAGAGTACGTTCCATCACATTCCCGAGCATATCGTACAAGCCGTAGGCGTTGGCGAGCTTGGTGCCGACGATGCCGGGCTTGTCGCCGGAATCGCTTCCTGTCCATGCAAGCTTTCTGACATTGTCAATCGTCTGCGGCTCGCATGAATACAACGCCGAATCATTTCCCCCGCGACAGGCGAACTCCCACTCCACAAATGTCGGCAACGTAAATTCCACTCCGGTTTTGTTCCACATCTTAGCGGAGAAGGTAGAAGAATTCTCAACATCGCGGACATACGAATTGGTGGGGAAGCAGACGATTTCACCGCTGTTTACCCCCCTGCCGCCCTGCGGATGACCATGAACGATATGATAGTAGATGTTATTAACCGGGCAGCCCGAATCGTCGCCGACACACCCCGAAGGAACCGAACCCATGATTTTATTATACTGCGCCTGCGTCGTCTCAAAGACCGAAATGTAGTAATCATAAGTCAACTTCACCCAATGCCGCGCCACCTTGGAGAATTTTGAAACGCTTGCTTCGTCCGGATCGCCCGAGCGCCATACGGCATTTTTGGCATGCACCTTGCGCATCACAAGTTTGTCTGTCTTATAAGCGGGATTGTTTGTTACGTCAGTCCAGATGAGGACATCGCCAAGACCGGTTTCAAAAGCCGGATCGATCGCTTTGTAGTCCGTTTCCACCGCACCCCACCTGCCGTTGAGCAAATCCCGCCGTGTCACATCCGTGCAGGAGCCGTCGTTAAGATCGTATATCCGGTAAAGAGCTTCATCGATATTGCCCGCAGAATCGGAAAGCTCGATCCTGATCTGCAGATCGGTAAGTGCGGCGCGGGCGGTGCCGAACGCCTTTGCCGGGTCTATCGTGAATGAACCGCTCTGCGAAGTTATCCCGTAGAGATCGCCGGAAATCGCGTTTCGCGGCACGGCGAGCGATTTCCCCTCGTTGATCGCGCTTACCTTCAGGTCGACCGGAGATGTTACATCCGAAAGCGTATACTTGACCTTGATGTCGATCGACCACGGCCACTGCTGGCTCGCCGCCACCGATTCTACCGTTGCCGCCGAAACGGCATTTACGACAATCAAAAGAACTGCAAAAATCGAAATCGCTCTTTTCATGGACACAACTCCTTTCAGTGTTCGGCCCACTGTTTCGCAACAGGACAGACGACGCGGAAGCCGACAAAAGTATCCGACTGATAATGCTTTTCATAAGCTCGCGATCGGCAGGCAGGACGGCAGTCGCACCATTTGCCGTAGCGGGCTTCATTGTAGAAGCCTCCGCCGACAACGTAATATGTCGTCTGATGGGTGGCGGCGGGATCACCCAACGAATCCACTGCCGGATCATCCGCGCTTGCGCCGGTTCCCGATGTCGCCCCCTGATGGATTTCGCCGGAATAATTCACGTGTTCCATCACATTGCCGAGCATATCATAGACGCCGAAAGCGTTGGGAGCCTTTGTGCCGCCGG
>JAFVZE010000370.1 GCA_017508315.1 Kiritimatiellia bacterium
AGAACTCGGCTTTGCGACGCACGGCTGGCGGCTTGCGAAGGAGGTGGAAGATGTTGTCGCGTCAGAGGCAGGAGAGGAAGAAAACGATGAAAACGGCAAAAACGTTAGGATTTGCGGGGTCTGTCCCCAAGAGATGGGGCGGGGATTACCCGGGTGGGAGGATTCGTTGGAATATCCCAAGTTTTTGCCCTCTAAAAACAATAAGAGGCCTTGTTTTATTGGGTGATATGAGTTTTTGGAAGTGAAATAAGCGAAAAATCGGTTCCAGTTGTTGGATGTGGTAAAATAACCACGCACAAAAAACCACAAAAGGAACCGCGGGGGGATATTTCAGGGACTTCGATGGTTGACTGTGCGTCGGGCAATAGGGTATACTCCTTAAAAATCCCGCAAGGCGTTTGCGATCGTGTAAGTCGCAAAGCGTCGTGCTTCAACGGTTGTGCAAAAGCGTCTCTATGGCTACGGGGGCCAGACAATAAGGAAAGGAAATGAAATGAAAAGAATCGTATTGAAAGGATTGTTTTGAAAGGATTGTTGCTTGCCGCTGTATCGGTTTTTGCCGCTGCGCTCTACGGAGCGTCCGGGGGTGCGGGCGATGTGGTGATCGAGAACGGGCGCTTCAGGCTGACGATCGGCGCCGACGCCGTCGTCAAATCGCTTATCGCGAAGCATAGCGGCGAAGAGCTGCTGAGTATGCACGATCCGGTCGCGTTCTGTTCGGTCACGCAGCTTCGTCCGTTCAACAACGAAATAAAACTCATCCATCCGCACCGCCGCACCGTCTATCAGGCCAACCGCATCCGCCGCGAGGGCGACCGCCTGATCGTCGGTTTCGAGATCGCGCCCTACGATGCCGTCATCGAAGTCAAGGCCACCGACGACTATGTCGCTTTCGAACTCAAGGATTTCATATTGACGGAAAAGTCGTATCCGCTCTGCCCTACGCTGACCGTGCCGCTTGATTTCACCGCGCCGCCGGTCGAAGAGTTCAGGATCGTCCAGCTGCCGGTGAAGGACCGGGAGAATTTCGGCGAATGGCTCAACGTCCAGTGGGACGGCAAAGCGGCCGTCGGCGTTTTCGCCGCCTCCGAGCACGCGCAGGTCCGCGCCGAGCGGCGTACCGGCTACCGTCTCATGTGCGCAGACGCGCTCAGGTCCGTCAAGCTGCGCGGAACCTGCGCGGTCGTGACGGTCGATGCCGGCAACGATGCGATTCTCGACCGGTTGGATGCGCTGGAGCGCGACTGTTCGCTTCCTTCGGGCGTGAAAAACCGGCGCAACAAACTGACCAACGCTTCAATCTATTTCATGCGTGACGTCAGCCCCGGGACAATCGACCGCCACATTAAATTCGCCAAACGCGGCGGCTTCAAACTCATGGAGATGACCTCGGCGCAGTTTTTCGGGCCCAGCGGAGATTACGTCTACCATCCGCAGTATCCGAACGGCGCGGCCGACGTCAAGACGAAGATCATAGACAAAATCCGCGCCGCCGGTCTCGTGCCGGGAATGCACATTCTCCACACCTTCATAAACATGAGTTCGCGTCTGGTCAAAGAGGGCGACCGCAGACTGCTGCTGCGCGAACATTACACGCTTTCCAGAGCGATCGGACCGGACGACGATGTTGTTCACGTGGACGAAAACCCCATGAACGCGGAACTAAGCCCCAAGTGCAAACTTTTGAAATTCGGCAGGGAGATCATGAGCTACGAGTCGTTCACGACCGAGCCGCCGTACAGGTTTACGGGAGTGAAGCGCGGCGTCAAAGGAACGGTCCGCGCCGCACATGAAGAAGGGCTTATCGGCGGCACGCTCTGGATCTGCGAATACGGCGCGGGCGACATCTACATCAAGCAGGACAGCGATCTGCAGGATATCGTCGCCGGGAAGGTCGCCGAACTCTGGAAGGCGGGTTTCGGCTTCATCTATTTCGACGGCTCCGAGGGCACTCATCCGCCGTACGGCTACCATGTGCCGAACGCCCAGTACCGCATGTGGAAAAAGCTCGTGCCGCAGCCGATTCTCGGCGAGGGCGCGGCGAAGGCGCATTTCGGCTGGCACATGCTTTCGGGGGCGAACGCGTTCGACGTTTTCAGCCCCGAGGAGTTCAAGGCGAAAATCGACGAATATCCGGCCGCCGAAGCGCCGCTCATGAAGCGCGACTTCTCGCGGGTCAATTTCGGCTGGTGGGGCTTCTGGCATCCGGGATGCAAAATCCGCAACAAGATCACCGAGACCGGAGTGCAGAGCGACATGTGGGAGTACGGCACCTCCAAGGCCGCGGCGTGGGATTGTCCGATGTCGGTGCAGATGGCGGTCAAGGAACTTGAGGCCCATCCGCGCACGGACGACATTCTTGAAGTCATGCGCCGCTGGGAAGATGTGCGCGATCGCGACTGGCTCACAAAGGCGCAGAAGGAGGTGCTGCGGGTTCCGGGCAGGGAGTTCCATCTTTACCAGAACGGCAAGGGCGAATACGAGCTTCATGAAATCAGGATGCTGCCGACGCCCGCCAAGGCGCCATGGCTCCGCGGCTTCGTGTTCGAGCGCGGCGGCAGGCGGATCGTCTCCTGCTGGCATACGAGCGGGGAGGGCGATGTCAAGCTTGCGCTGGGCGAGGGCGGAAAGAATATTCCGCTTCACATCGCCGGGCGCAGATATATCGAAACCGATCTCTCCGCCGCGGAAACGGAAAAGGCTTTCGCCGCCGCCGTGACGGAGTGACGGCCGCGGGATGAAGAACTTCTGCCGCCATTGTCAAAATCGCCGTCAAATGATACAATTACCCACCGTGAAGAAGAAAAACTGTAAAACTGGGAAAATCAAATACCGTCGCGTGCTCTTGAAACTGTCGGGGGAGGTTCTCGGCAATCAGGACACCGGCGAATGCATCGATCCTGAAAAACTCGCTTTCATGGCCGGCAAGGTCAAGAAAATTCAGGCTCTCGGTTGCGAGGTGGGGATCGTCCTCGGCGGCGGCAACATCTTTCGCGGGCTGTCGGGGACCGGCAAAGGCGTGGACCGGGTGACCGGCGATTCCATGGGTATGCTCGCCACGGTCATAAACGGTCTTGCCATGATGAACGCCTTGGAGGCTGTCGGCGTTCCGGCGCGGGTCATGACTTCCATCGAAATGACCAAAATCGCCGAGCCGTTCGTCCAGCGCAAGGCGCTCGCTTATCTGAAGAGGGGCGAGGTCTGCATTTTCGCGGGCGGCACCGGCAATCCCTTTTTCTCGACCGATTCGGCGGCGGCTCTGCGCGCGAGCGAGATCGGCGCGGAGGTTCTGCTCAAGGCCACCAAGGTCGACGGCGTCTACACCGCCGATCCGAAGAAAGATCCCGCGGCGAAAAAGTATTCCCGTCTGAAATACGAAACCGCTCTCGAGAAAAGGCTCAAAGTCATGGACAGCGCGGCGTTCGCGTTGTGCATGGACAATTCGATTCCGATCGTCGTCTTCGATTTTTTCGACAAAAACGCGCTCGAGCGCGTGGTGAAGGGCGATCCGGTCGGAACGCTCGTCTCGTCTCAGTCTGAAAACAAATAAAGAACAGGAAAAAACATGGAAACGGTTGCAGCAGTACTTGAAGATGCCAATTCGAAAATCGCAAAGAGTTTTGACGCTCTCAAGGCCCAGTTCGCCGGTCTGCGCACCGGCAAGGCTTCGCCGGCGATGGTCGATCAGATCAAGGTCGACTACTACGGCGCTCCCACGCCGATCAAGAACCTCGGCACGATTTCGACCCCCGAGCCGCGTCAGATCAAAATCACTCCGTTCGATCCCACCGTTCTCGATGCGATGAACAAGGCGATTCTCGCGGCCAACATCGGCGTCACTCCGCAGACCGACGGCAAGGTTCTTCGCATCACCGTTCCCGAACTCAACGAAGAGCGCCGCAAAGAGATCGTCAAGGTCGCCAAGACCCAGGCCGAGGCGCAGAAGGTCGCCATGCGCAACGTCCGCCGCGACGCCAACGACGCGGTCAAAAAACTGGAGAAGGACAAGAAGATATCCGAAGACGATATGAAGCAGGGGCTTGACAGGATTCAGAAGGCCACCGACGACGGTATCGCCAAGATCGATGCCGAACTCAAGGTCAAAGAAGCCGAAGTGATGGCGGTCTGATTATTTAAGGAGAATGGTTATGGCAGATGAAAATCCGATAAGTCCGATCAGCGCCGCCGAGCCTCCCAAAGCGAACCCGCTCGCGAAGCCGGCCGGTGCGGCGGCCTCCACTCTCAAATTGAATCCCGTCGTCCGCAAGCCGGTTGCCGGGACCGCGTTGAAGACCGGTCTCAAACTGCCCCCGAAGCCCGGTGCGACGGTGGCGACGCTCCGCCCGGGGCTCAAGCTCCCGCCCAAACCGGGAACGACGACGCAGTCGGCGCTCAAGCCGGGGCTGAAACTTCCGACGGCTCCCGGGGCAGCGACATCGGCGCTCAAGCCCGGACTCAAACTTCCCGCAAGACCGCAGATCCGCAGGCCGGGCGAGGGCTCCGCCGTCGCACCGCTTCCCAAACCGGTGACGCCCGCGGCGGCCGCCGAGCCGGAAAAGCCGGCGGACAAGCCGGAGGAAGCTCCCGCGCCGGTCGCCAAAGTGGACGCCGGCGGCGTCGCCAAACTGCCCACGGTCGAAGCTCCGGCGGTCAAGCGCGGCGAGCCGATCGTCACTCCCGAGCCTCCGAAGCCGATCGAAGCTCTCAAGTCGGTGACGCAGAAACTCAAAGGCATCACGCAATCGATTCCGCAGCAGGCCATCCTTCACAAAACCGGCATTATCGCGGATGCCGCGACCAGCGATGCGCAGAAGGAAGCCGCCAAGCATAAAACGTCCCGCATTTCGCTGGCCGACGCCATCGGTGCCGCTCCTGTCAAGAACGAGAATGCGCCGATGAAAACGATCAAGATCAAGCGTCCGATCGACATCCCCGGCGCCACCAAACTCGCCGCTCCCGAGCCGAAGCCCGCCGCTGAAAATGCCGCGGCGCCGGAGAGCGCCGCCGAGCCGGCAAAGACCGAGGCCGCCGCCAAAGAGCCGTCGCCTTCGGTCACGCAGCGCAAGACGCTGAAGATCGCCCGTCCCGGCGGCGGTGCGGTTCGTCCGGCCGGAAAATTCGGCATCAAACGTCCGACGGCCGCCGGCACGTCCGCTCCCTCCGCCAAGCCGGAAGAGAACGGCACGCAGGTCCCGCCGCTCGGTGAGGTCGCCGACATTCCGGAGATCGCCGACATTCCGGCGATGCCGACCCAGCCGGTGTTCCCCGCGGCGGCTCCGGCGGTGAAGGACGCTCCGGCGTGGCTGTATACGCTTTCGTCGCTGGTTCAGCTCGCTGCCTGCATCGCCATGGGCGCGTTGGCCTGGTATCTCTACCAGAACACCCAGATAGCCATGTTCTGACCGGGTATGAGGCGTTGGTTTGCCATCGCCAAAGCGACAACGCTCGAGATCCTGTCCGAGCCGTTGTCGCTTTTGCTTTTGCTTTCGGCGCTGACGCTCGCCGTGCTTGCTCCTGCGCTCCACTATCATCAGTTCGGCGAATCTACCCGTATGGCCCGCGAGGCCGGGCTTTCGGCGCTTTTTACGTTCGGAACGGTTTTTGCGGTAGCGGGTATATTCAGGTCGTTTCGCAGGGAACTTGAAACCGGTACGGCGCAGATGGCGATGGCGCATTCCGTTTCGAGAGGGGTTTTCTTTTTCGCGAAATTCTCCGGAGCGCTCGCCGCCTATGCGGTTTTTGCCGTTATACTGGCGAATGTGTCGTTTGTCATGGTTTGCGGAGCCGCCGTCGGCGGAGAGATCGCCAGACGTTCCGGCGATATCGCAAGGCTGTGGGCGCCGGCGCTCGCGGCGGGGCTGGCGGTGGTGGTGCTCGCGCCGGCGGTTGCGGCGGCGTTGAACCGTTTTTGGCGTGTGCGTTTCGTGCTTTCGGCCTTCGCCGCGGCATTTTCGATATCGTCGGCGGGGATGGCGTGGTTTATGGATTTTCCGCTTGCGGCGAGACTGTCCGGAGCGTGGCTGGTTCTTGCTTTTCCCGCCGCGTTTCATATCGCCGCCGCGTCCGCGTTCGCCGTCGGGATGCGGCAGAGTTTCGCCGTCGCCGCGACGGCGCTGACCATGACGCTTTCGTCCTGCGCGGTAGGGAATTACTATCTTGCCGATTTTCTTTCCAAAGGTGGTGCGGTGCCGTGGATGTATGTCGCTGAGGCGCTGCTCGCGTCGCTGCCGGCGGTCGCCGCGTTTGTCGTCTTAGGCGTTCATCTGTTTGAAAGGCGTGATATCGCATGAGTGAAAACGTCATTGAACTAAATTCGGTAAGCAAGACGTTCCGCGATTTCTGGCTTCGTCCCACGGTCGCCGCAGTCGACGCTCTTTCCATGTCGGTGCGCAAAGGTGAGGTGTTCGGACTGCTCGGTCCCAACGGTTCGGGCAAATCGACCACCATCAAGATGATACTCGGGCTAATTTCCCCGAATGCGGGGGAGGTCCGTCTTTTTTCGATGCCGCCGCAGTCGTCGGCCGCGAGGGCCAAACTTGGGTATCTGCCGGAACTGAGTTATCTGCACCCGTTTCTCACCGCCTCCGAAACGATCCGCTATTATGCCGGTCTTTGCGGACTCTCGCGCCGGGAAGCGAAGCGCCGCGCCGGAGAACTCATGGAGATGGTCGGGCTTTCGGACGTCGCCAACCGTGCCGTCGGCGGGTTCTCGAAAGGCATGGCGCGACGGGTGGCGCTGGCCGCGAGTCTGGTCGGAAAGCCGCAGCTGCTGATACTGGACGAACCTACATCCGGTCTGGATCCGGTTTCCACCAAAGAGGTCAAGACCCTGATCAAGGCGCTCGCCGCCGGCGGCATGACGATTCTCACCACCAGCCATCTTCTGGCCGACGCCGAAGACGTGTGCGACCGGGTGATGATTCTGAACCGCGGCAAATGCGTGGCGGAGGGTGCGATCGGCGAACTCGGCGCAAGTCTCGAGGATTTCTTTCTCGCCAAGGTCGGCGATGTGCGCGACTTCAAA
This sequence comes from Kiritimatiellia bacterium, assembly GCA_017508315.1. Taxonomy (GTDB): domain Bacteria; phylum Verrucomicrobiota; class Kiritimatiellia; order RFP12; family UBA1067; genus UBA1067. The sequence goes on from JAFVZE010000370.1 coordinate 7,025, forward strand.
CTCGCCGGATTTCTCAAAGGATGAGGAAATTCCTGTCCATCGTCGCGCTTGAAATGAAATCGGCGGTCCGTTCGGGGATGTCGGCGACGTTGTCGGTTTTGGCCGTTCTTTGGATGCTTGCGCTGCCGCTGTTCCTGAAAGGCGACGGCACCGCGGAAGGCGCGCGCGAACTTTACATCCGGTTTTCGCTCGGTGGGGTTTTCGTGCTGCTGGCCGTATCGCTGCTGTCGTCCGCGACCGGGGCGGTCGCCGGGGAGCGCAGGGCGAAGCGCCTGCAGCTCACATTGGTGAGGCCGGTCGGCAGATTCGCCGTCGCTTTGGGCAAGGTTGCCGTTCATGCGTTCGTCGGCAGCGCGATACTGGCGCTCGCGGCGGCGGTGCTGGCGGTTAAGGTCGGCGATCCGGGAGTGTGCAGCCATGTCGTCTCTCCCGTGCTGCCGTCGCCCGCGCAGGAGGCTAAAGACATGTACGAGGCGTTCATCAGCGATCCTTCGACCCCGATGGAGATAAAACGCGCGAAGAAATCGGTAGTGATGCGGATTCTGACGCAGCGCGCGGCGGATCACTACCAGAGCGTGCCGACGAACGGGTCGGTGCGCTGGAGTTTCAAGGTTCCCGCAGGCGGTGAAACGTCGGTGCGCATGCGTTTCACCAACCAGTTCGACTTGCGTCAGGATCTGCTCGGCGAATTTATCTGCGACGGAACGCGGCAGGCGGTCAGCAACATGACGCAGGCGGTATTGAAAGTTCCGCTTCCCGGACTGCGTCCGGCCGCCGGTTCGAGGGTGCGGGAACTGGAGTTCCGCAATCTTGGCGGAAACGCCCTCATGCTCAGACCGCGCAAGGATATAAATCTGCTGGTCGCGTCCGACGGCTTTCTCTGGAATCTCGTCCGCGCCTGGTTGGAGCTTTCGGCGATTCTGACTTTGCTGGTCGCGGCGGGAGTGTTCCTTTCCGCGGGGTTGAGCAGGCCGGTCGCGCTGTTTGTCGCGTTGGCGGTGCTTCTGACGGGGGAAGTGAGTCCGAGCGTGATTTCGCAATATCCAGACGAGCTCGAATCCGGCACAGTCGACCGCATCGGTCTGGCGCTGACCAGATTCTCCGCCGAAGTGACGCGTCCTTTCTCGTCGATCTCCCCGCTGGAATCGCTTTCCCGCGGCGAATGTGTCGAACGCGACGAGGTGATCAGGGTGCTGCTGGTCGATTTCGCCGCGATACCGGTTCTGTTTTGCCTGTTGGCGGCGTTTCTGATGCCGCGCAAGGCGGACGGCAACGATTAGGAAGTTGAAGGCGGGGATTTCTCCT
>JAFVZE010000371.1 GCA_017508315.1 Kiritimatiellia bacterium
CAAAGCCGAGCGCCACATCAAACGCACCGGCGAGTGGAACTCGGGTATGATCGTCTCGAAGGGCAATCACGTCGAGCACTGGCTCAACGGCGTCAAGGTTCTCGAATACGAGCGCGGCTCCAAGGCGTTCCGCGAGGCGGTTGCCAGATCCAAGTACGCCACATGGGCCGACAAGGGCGCTCACTGGGGCGAACTTCCCGAAGGGCGCCTGCACATTCAGGACCATCAGGATTCGGTCGTCTCCTACTGCAATCTCAAAGTCAAGGAGCTTTGACAGATGAATCGACGCAACTTCCTCAAGTCCTGCGCCGCCGCCGGAGCGCTCCCGTTTCTTCCGGCCTGTTTCTCGCCCAAGGGATATGTCGCCAACGGCAAGGTCCGTCTTGCGCTCTGCGGCATCGGCTGCCAGGGGTTGTATGACCTCAAACAGTGCCTCAAGTTTCCGCAGCTTTTCGAGCTCGTGGCATTCTGCGACACCGACATGGGCGCGGCGCACACGCTTGAAGCGCTCAAGATGTTCCCGAAGGTGCCGCGTTTCCAGGATTTCCGCAAGATGTTCGACAAGATGGAGAAGGACATCGACGCGGTCCTGGTGGCGACTCCCGACCATTCGCACTTCCCCATCGCCATGCACGCGATGAAGCTCGGCAAGGCCGTCTACGTCGAAAAGCCGCTCGCGCATTCGTACGTCGAGTGCGATCTGCTGATGAAGGCCGCCGACAAGTACGGCGTCGTCACGCAGCTCGGCAACCAGGGGCATTCGACGGTCAAGTACCACCAGTTCAAGGAATACGTCGAGACCGGCGTCGTCAAGGACGTCTACAAGGTCGTCGCGCACATGAACAACGCCCGCCGCTGGCACAAGTGGGAAGGACGCGTTTCCAGATTCCCCGGACCGGAGCGGATCCCCGCCACCCTCGACTGGGATACGTGGCTCGCCACCGTCGCGCACCATGACTACGCCAAGGAATACATGGTCGGCGAATGGCGCGCATGGTACGACTTCGGCAGCGGCTGCATGGGCGACTGGGGCGCGCATCTCATCGACTGCGTCCACCAGTTCCTTCTGAAGGGCGATATGCCCACGGAAGTGAAGGTCCTGAACACCAAGGGATGGAACAAGTTCGTCTATCCCATGGACTCCACGCTTTCGTTCAGCTTCCCGGCGAATTCCAAGCACGGCGATTTCGAGCTCGAGTGGTACGAAGGGGCGAGCAATCTGCCGCCGCTTCCGCCGTCGTTCGTCTATGCCGACAGCTCGGGCGATATCCCGAAGAACGCGGCGAACAACGCCGCGGTTTCCAAACTCTGCCCCGGCAAGGAGATGTACCAGCGCGACGGTATGATTTGGCAGTCGCTCTCGCACAAGCATCCGCTTCATGTCGTGGGCGACTACAACCGCAAGCTTCCCGATTATCCGGCGGAGTTCTGCACCCATTACGAAGGCTTCCTGCGTGCGGTGCGCGGCGAGATGGAGACCACGAGCCCGTTCTCGGTCGGCGCTCCCCTCTCGCAGGTCTTCGCGCTCGCGTGCATCGCCCAGCGCCTGAACCGCGGTTTCAAGTTCGATCCCGGCAAACAGGAGATCGTCGGCGACAGCGAAGCGAACGCGCTCCTGCTCGGACCTACCGGCGATCCGCGCAAGGGATGGGAAGAATATTACAAGGTTTGATCAGGATCAGAGAAAGGCAATAAAAAATGGCACAGGGAAAAAAGATGTCGAATTTCCGCTGGACGATGTGCATTATGCTCTTCGCCGCGACCACCGTCAACTATCTCGACCGTCAGGTTCTTTCGCTGACGTTCCCGGAATTCATCCAGCCTGAATTCCACTGGACTGACGCGCACTACGGAATGATTACCGGGTTTTTCTCGATTTTCTACGCCGTAGCGTGTCTTTTCGCCGGAAAGTTCGTTGATTGGATGGGGACGAAGAAGGGGTACAACTGGGCGATTTTCATCTGGTCGCTCGGTGCGTGCCTTCATGCGCTCTGCGGAATAGCCACCTGCTGGTTCGTCGACGGCGTCGACAGCGTGGAGGCTTTGCGTCAGGTCCAATCCGGCGCGGCCGCGGCAAGCGCGATCGCCTCCGTTTCCATGTGGCTGTTTCTGACCTGCCGCGCCATTCTGGCTCTCGGCGAGGCCGGCAACTTCCCCGCGGCCATCAAGGTTACGGCGGAGTATTTCCCGAAGAAGGATCGCGCGTTCGCAACCTCGATCTTCAATTCCGGAGCTTCCGTCGGCGCGCTTGCCGCTCCGCTGACGATTCCGGTTCTCGCCAAGTTCTTCGGCTGGGAACTGGCCTTCATCATCATCGGTGCGGTGGGCTTTCTGTGGATGTTCTTCTGGCAGTGGCTCTATTCCAAGCCCGCCCAATCCAGATTCGTCGACAGGGAGGAACTTGCCTACATCAATCAGGACGACAGCGATGCCTCGTCCGAGACCGTTGCCGTCGCCGCCGATGAAAAGCCGATTTCCTTCTGGCGCTGCTTCTCGTTCCGCCAGACCTGGAGTTTTATCATCGGCAAGTTCTTCACGGACGGCGTGTGGTGGTTCTATCTGTTCTGGGCTCCCGCATATTTCAAGGAGCAGGGACACGCGCCTTCGACGCCGACGGGGCAGGGGCTGATTTTCACGCTTTACGCGATCGTGACGGTCGTGTCGATCTACGCCTGCAAACTGCCTACGTTCTTCGTCGAGAAGAAGGGGATGAATCCTTATGAAGGCCGTATGCGCGCGATGCTCCTTTTCGCGTTCTTCCCGCTTCTGGCGCTTTTCGCGCAGCCGCTTTCCGGCTGTTCGGTGTGGTTCCCGGCCATCCTGATCGGGTTTGCCGCCGCCGGACATCAGGCATGGAGCGCCAACATCTTCTCCACGACCGGCGATATGTTCCCCAAGTCCACCATCGCTTCGGTTACCGGTATGGGCGCCATGGCCGGCGGTATCGGAGCGTTCATCATCAACCTTTCCGCAGGCAGGCTGTTCACCTACGCGCAGGCTCAGGGTGATCAGTTCACCTTCCTCGGCTTTGCGGGCAAGCCGGCTGGGTACATGGTTGTTTTCTGCTGCTGCGCCGTCGCGTATCTGACGGCATGGGTCATAATGAAGAGCCTCGTGCCGCGCTACCGCAAGGTCGAGTGCTGAAGATTGAAACCGTAAACGGACGGTCCGGGCCGTTGTCAAGGTCCGGACCGCTTCGGCATAACCGATGAAACGTTCAAAATTCGCGATAATCGTCCTCATTCTGGTGATGGTGTTCCTTTATCTGCCGATTTTCGTTCTTGTCGGCAACTCGTTCAACCTTTCCAAATTCGGCGGCGAGTGGGCAGGGTTCACTCTGAAGTGGTACGAAACTCTCTTTTCGCCGCGCAACCGCGAAATCTGGATCGCTTTCGAGCGCTCGCTTCTTGTCGCCGCCGTCGCGACCGTCGGCAGCTGCGTTCTGGGCACCACCGCGGCGATGGCGCTGCACCGCTGGAAAGACCGTCTGCAGACCACGCACTATTCGCTCATCTACACGCCGCTCGTCATGCCCGAGATTCTGATGGGCATTTCGCTTCTGATGATGTTCACCGCCATTGGCATGCAGTGCGGAATGCTCACGATCATCATCGCTCACATCACTTTCTGCGTTTCATACGTTACGATGACCGTCCTCGCCCGGCTTCAGGATTTCGACGAGCGGATAACCGAGGCGGCGTACGATCTCGGAGCGGGTCCGTTCTACACGTTTTTCCACGTCACGCTCCCGATTCTCATGCCCGGCATCATCGCCGGCGGACTTCTCGCCTTCACGCTTTCGATCGACGATTTCGTCATCACTTTCTTTGTCACCGGCCCCGGCGCCGACACTCTGCCGCTAAAGATCTATTCGATGATCAAGCATTCGCGTCAGATGCCGGTCATCAATTCGCTTTCGACCCTGATGCTCGTGTTCACCTGTCTGCTTGTCGGCGTTTCACGCTTTGTCGCCAATCACAAGCCGGCGCGGCATCAACTTAGAAAATAAAGGCGGCAGCGGCAGGCAGAACGCGAATCTGGCGGCCGAGGAGGCGGCGAACCAGGCCACGGCCTCATCGAGCGAGTTTATGCGCCCCGCGGCGTGCGCGACGCCGAGTGCGGCCGCGTACAGCAGATGAAGCGGCAGAAACCATGCGAGGAAACCGAAGCGTCCGGCCGAAACCTCCGTGTTGGTGTGGAAGACCTGGCAGGAGGTAAATGCGTTTGAAATGACGAGAATCGGCATGTATGCCGCGTAGCCTGCGCAGTTGGAGCCGTTTGGCATCAGCGCGATCAGATTTCCGCCGAAAATACGGTAGACCAGCGCCATGGTCGCCGCCGCGGCCAGAGTGACAAGAGCGCATTTTTTCACATACGGCCGGGTGGAATCGCCTTGTGCCGCGGCCGCGGCGGTATACGGAAACGTTACCAGCAGCATCGGCAATGTGAGATAGTGCAGGAGGTCGGAAAACCGCGATGCCATGTAGTAGCCGGCGGAATCGGATGCGGGAAGGGCGTCGCGGAGAATCGAAAGTTCGAGCATCGACACGAACATCGGCGTTCCCTGATAGACGAGAATCGCGGCAAAGGCCGCGGCCATGCGCTTTACGGCCGCTCGGGTCCAGAACGGTTGAGCCGGAACTTTGAGGTCGTTTTGCAGGGCGAACGCGCCGGCTGCGATGCGGAAAGCGGGAAGCGCCGCCTGCCCGGCGAAGAATCCGGCGAGCGCCTTGACAGGCATGATCGCGGCCATCACCGCAAAGCGCACCGCCGCTCCGGCGATTTCGATTCCGGCCAACGTCCGGAAGCGGCGAAGCGCCTGCAAGGCGTCGGTCCAGACCGGGGCCATGCAGCCGAGGAATGCGGATATCGCCACGAAGAACCCCGCCGGCGCATCCTCCACGCGCATGACGCGCAGAAATTCCGGCATCACCAGCGCCGCCGCCGCCAGCGCGGCGAAGAGCGCGATCGCCGCGATCAGGAAGACTCCGCGCAGGAGCGATTTCGCTTTGCCGCGTTCGCCTGTCGCCGAGAGAACCGCGGTCTCCTTCATGACCGTCATCGCCAAGGCGAAGACAGGCAGCGAAAGGAAGGTCGCGAACGACGAGACCGGCAGGACCGCTCCGATCGTTTCGGAGGACACGTACTTGGGGACAAACCACATTCCGGCGGCGAGGTTCAGCAGATCTCCCGCCCGCAACGCGGCGAAAAGCACAATCGCGTCTCTGGCGAAACTCCGGCTCATCGCCGGGGTTCGGCGGGCATCAGCCTGCTTGAGAAAAGTACCCGCACATCGGATGAGGACGGAGATGCGCCGGTTACGGACGCGTCGGCGGAGGCGGAAAGAACCGGCAGCGGGCGCGTCAGCGCGCCGGTCGCCAGCGTGCGGCGTTTTTCATCGCGGAGAAGCCAGTTGCGGCCGTCGCGGCAGAGCAGGCGCTCGCCGGCGCGCATCGTGACCGGGAATGTCGCCGTGACGCCGCCGATCGTGACCGTCGGACGGTCGACGGCTCCGAGGATCTCCAGCCGCGTCTGGCGCCGCTCGCCGCTGGCGACGGCAAGGCGCACCGGTGAATCGAATCCGCGGGAAGGAGCGTATCTGAGCGGCGCGGCGAACATGTATTCCGGCATGCCGGCACCGGGTTTAAGAGCCTCGGTTTCTTCGCCGAAAGCGGTGAGCGCGACTTCGGCGCGGCGCGGCGAGCGCCATTCGAAAACGTTGTCTCCGGCGGAAATTTTCATATGCGCGCCTTCGGTCCGGGCGAGCGGCTCGCCTTGGTCGGAATAACGGGTCCACATCCCGTCTTCAAGCTCGGCGAATTCCCCGGAGTTCAGCTCGAAGGGAACTTCGAAAGTCTGTGCGCCGAGCGCGATCACCGGACGCTTGAGTTGTGCCTTCACGACCGGGACGGCGCGGATATCGCCGATTTCCGGGAGCGGCGCGTCAGGGTCGCCGTCCCAGCGCACGGAAACTTCGCTGATGTGGTCGAGGTTGAGTTTGTTGCGGTAGACCGCATAGCGAAGATTGAGCGGCTGGTCGGGGGCGGCATCGCGTTCGCGCGCCAGGAAGGTGATGCGGCGGCGGCCGGTGAAATCGATCTTCACGCGGTGCTCCGAGATCGCGGAGGTGAATTCGCGCGGAGACTTCACGCGCAGAACAAGCGTGCGGCCGGAGCCGTCGCCGTTGACGTCGAAGACGAACGCTCCGCGGTCCTTCGCGTTGAGATACGGATAGCTCCATCTCTTTTCGCGTCCGGCGCCCTTTGGAAGCAGCAGAACGGAATTTTGCGTTTCGTCCGCGTCGTAGAGCGCTTCCACGCGCAGGGCCGCCGGGCGCTCGGCGTCGGATCTGACGCTCCAGCGTCCGGCGCCGGTGATGCGCCGGGCGGTGCGGTACACGCGGCGAAGTCTCCATTTTCCGTCCGTTCCCGGGCGAAGACGGTATTCGTCGCCGGGAACCGCCAGTCGGGCGAGAGCGTCTTCGGAGAAGGCGCGTCCGGTGCGGAGATTTTCGTACCAGCCGAGGATCGTAAGGTGCTCAAGAGCGCGCCACGACGGCGGGCCGAAGGCCTCTTCGACGCCGGCGATGGCGAATGACGCGTCGAGCGCGGCGGTTTTGCCGGCGCAGTATTCGATCTCCTCGCGGAGATGGGCGCGGGCGTGCTTTCTGCCGCCGAGCGGCGCCCACCATCCCATCTGCGGCATCAGCAGATCGCCCTTGCGGGCCGCCGAATTCCGCCGGACGTGGAGATCGTTGAAGGCGTTGAGGTTCCAGCTCGGGTAGTCCCAGGCGAAGAGACGCGAATGGAAATACCAGTTGTGGGCGTTGTTGCAGCTCGCTTCGACGAACACCGATCGGCCGATGCCGCGGAACATCCGGTCGCGCATCCAGTCGATGTTGTAGCGCGTGCCCATGCCTTCCGAACCGTCGAAGTAGACCTGGTCGGCTTCGCAGGCGTTGAGCGTGCGCGCGATGGAGTCGGCGACGGAATCGGCGAGCTTCGTGCCGGGACGGGGATAAAAGGAGAGGTATCGCTGCCGGAGATAGCAGGCGGCGTCTCCTGCCTTGTGGGCGCCGCCGCGCGACCCGAGCCAGCGGCGTTTGAGACCTTTGAATCTGTAGGGAGGTTCAACGGTGAAATCGTCGTACTGGACAAGCTCGTCGCCGATGCGGAGCACGTTGCCGTTGCCGGAATAGGTCATGACGCGGTCGTGACGGCCGTCCGGACGTTCGCGCACGGTAAGTTCGGCGGCGTCCGGCGCAAGATCTTCGGCGAGGGTATAGGTGGCGATGCTCTGCAGATCGCGCACCGCCTCCGTCGCCAGGCACGGGTCCTTGAAGTCGATGCATCCCGAGAGCGTGTGCATGCCTACCTTGAGTCCGGCGGCGTGCACTTTGGCCGCCGAGGACGTAAGGTCGGCGAAGCCGCCCGGGAAGTAGTTGGTGTTGACGGGGTAGTGCCCGAGCGAAGCCCACCAGCCGTGGAAATGGATGATGCCCTGTCCGCCGCGCCGCGCGAGTTCGATGTAGTCTTCGCACGATTCGCTCGTCACTTCGGCGAACATATAGGAAAGACGCGTGCCCCGCGACGACATGGCCAGAGGCCCGCCGTGGTCGTTCATCGCCGCGCCGTGGGCGCGGCCGGCGGCCGCGAGGCGTTCGGCGATGGTCTCGCGCGGCCCTTCGATCACGCTCGCTTTCGCCCCGGCTCTGCCGCCGGGCACGACGACTTTGAGTTCGCCGTTCTCCTGGATCATCTCATCGCGCAGATCCCACGCTCTGACGGCCACGGCATATTCGTCGTCGGAATACATGTTGGCCATGACGCTGGCGTATTTCACGCGTTCGGGCCTTATCGAAACGAGCGTCACGTCTCCGGTCGAGTCGGAGGAGACGAGCGTGTAGTCGGTTCCCCACGGTTTCTTTTCCGTTTTGATGACCGGTTCCGCGCGGGCGGAGATGGAAAGGAAGAAGCAAAAGCCGAAATTCAGCACGGCGATGGCGGCAGTTTGTCTGTTCATAGTAAATAAGAGTATAACACTTCGATGCGCAATCGGCAAATGCCGGGCACCGTCATGACGCGACCCGTTCGGGTGCGCACCGTGCGAGTATACACCGCATGACGCGGAATTTGGTATAATACGAGGGAATCTTTTCCAGCCAAAAACAAGGAGCGAAAAATGAAGCTTGAAGATCTCAAGGGTAAGACTGTCGGCGTGTGCGTGTCGGGAGGTCTCGATTCGAAGACGATTTGCTGCGTACTTCTCGATGCCGGAGTGAAGGTGAAGGCGTTCTCGGCGAACGTCGGGCAGCCGGACGAGAAGGATATCAACGACATCAAAAAGCGCATGGCCCCCACCGGCGTCGATACGGTCATCGTGGACGTCACGAAGGAAATGGCGGATATCTGCTTCGAGACCGTCAAGTGCCAGGCTATGTACGACGGCGGCTACTGGAATTCGACGGGCATCGCCCGCGCCGTCACGGTGCAGAAACTTCTGCCGGCGATGAAGAAGGCCGGCTGCTCGGTTCTCGTCCACGGCGCCACCGGTCGCGGCAACGACCAGATGCGTTTCGAGCGCTACACCAACGTTCTCGATCCCAAGTTCGGCGTTTACGCCCCCTGGCGCGACAGCGATCTCCTCAAGAAGTTCCCCGGCCGCACCCAGATGGTCGATTTCCTCGCCAAGCGCGGCATCGTCGCTTTCGTCGGCACCAAGAAGAAATATTCGACCGACGCCAACCTTGCCGGCCTCAGCCACGAGGCGGAGGATCTCGAGTCGATGGAGACTTCGATGAAGATCGTCAAGCCCACCATGGGCGTGTGGCCCGAGAAGGCGCCCAACAAGGTCGAGAAGCTCACGCTCAAGTTCGAGAAGGGCCGCTGCGTCGCCGTCAACGGCAAGAAGATGTCGCCGTTGGAAGTCATGGTTCACCTCAACAAGGTCGGCGGCAAGAACGGCATCGGCATGAAGCACGCGCTTGAAAACCGCATCATCGGCACGAAGAGCCGCGGCGTGTACGAGGCTCCCGGCATGGAAGTTCTTTCCTGGGGGCTCAAGTACATCTACGAGGGCATCATGGACCGCCGTTCGACGGACCTTTTCCAGAAGCTTTCCAAGTTCGTCTCCGACCAGATCTACGACGGGCGCTGGTTCGATCCCGCGACCCGCGCGGCGCGCGCCGCGATTCAGGTGTGGGCCGACAAGGCCACGGCGGAAGTGACGCTCGGGCTCTACAAGGGCAATATCTACTTCGAATCCCTCAAGGGTCTCAAGGGCACCATCTACAACGAAGCCGACAGCTCGATGGAAGAGTCCGACGGCTTGAACCCGCACAGCTCGCAGGGCTTTGCCGAAATCCAGTCGGTCGAGGCGAAGATGCTCGCCAAGTCCGGCCAGATCAAGGCGTGAGGGTAATGTTTGAATGTTTGAATGTTCGAATGTTTGAGTGTTCGAATGTTTGAATGGTTGAGGGATGAGGATTTTCAAGCGAAAGATGAAAGAGAATAAGGAAGCAAACGAGTTGGCTGACAAGGTGGCGGAGAAGCCTGCTGAAGAGGAAACCGTAAAGACGGAGACGGCGGGGGAAGAAACCGCCGCCTCCGCCGAAGCGGCCGCCGGCACCGGCGATGAAAAAAAAGAGCCCGCCGAGCCGGATTGGAAGGCGCTCTACGCCATCACGCTCGCCGATTTCGACAATTACAAGAAACGTGCCGCGCGCGACCGTGAGGACGTCTACCGCTACGCCGAGTCCGACATTCTCAAGGATGTTCTTCCGTCGGTGGATAATCTCGCGCTTGCGCTCGACAAGGCCGCAGACGGGGAGGATCCTTTCGTCAAGGGCGTGCAGCTTGTGTACGACACTCTCCTGAAGGCGCTTGAAGGTCACGGCGCCAAGCCGATGGAAAATCCTCTCGGCAGGGAACTTGATCCGAATCTGCACGAAGCGATCGCGACGCTCCCCGACGAAAAATACGAGGAAGGCAAGATTTCCAATATCGTAAAGACCGGCTGGATGCTCGGCGACAAGCTTCTGCGCGCGGCGCAGGTGGTGGTTTCTTCAGGCAAGAAGCAGTAATATGGCGGACAAAAGAGATTATTACGAGGTACTGGGCGTCGCCAAGGGCGCGTCGGCGGACGAGATAAAGTCCGCCTACCGCAAACTGGCGATGAAGTATCATCCCGACCGCAACCCCGACAACCCCGAGGCCAAGGAGAAGTTCACCGAGATTTCCGAGGCGTACGAAGTCCTTTCCAATCCCGAGAAGCGCCAGCGCTACGACCAGTTCGGCCATCAGGGCGTGAATTTCGGTCCGGGAGGATTCGATTTCGGGCGCGACTTCTCGCACTTCCAGGATGTCGACTTGAACGACATATTGAGTTCGTTCTTCGGCGGCGGGGGAGGCGGTTTCTCGAGTTTCTTCGGCGGCGGACGCCAGCAGCACCGTGCCGATCCCAACGCTCCCCGGCGCGGCGACGACATGACCTTCCGCCTTGAAATCGATTTCGACGAGGCGGTGTTCGGCAGCGAGCGCACGATCGACCTCACGCTTCCGGGGCAGTGTCCCGAATGCGGAGGTTCGGGGGCGGCGGCAGGCTCCAAGCGCGTCACCTGCAAAACCTGCGGCGGGCGCGGTGTCGTCATCGGCGGCGGCGGATTCTTCCAGGTCCGTCAGACGTGTCCGACATGCAACGGCGAAGGATCGGTGATAGAAAAGCCCTGCAGAAAATGCAGAGGCGCCGGCCATATCGCCACGCCGCAGCAGATATCGCTCAAGATTCCCGCCGGCGTTGACAGCGGTTCGAGGCTCCGGCTTTCCGGCAAGGGCGGCGGCGGGCTGCGCGGAGGCGAGAACGGCGATCTGTATGTGCTTCTCAGTGTCCGCGATAGCGACATTTTCGAGCGCGACGGGCTCGATCTTTACGTCAGTGTTCCGGTTTCTCCGGTCACGGCGGCTCTCGGCGGCGAAGTCGCCGTTCCCACTCCGGAAGGTGAGGCCCGGCTTAAGATTCCGGCGGGAACGCCGAACGGAAAAGTGTTCCGGCTCCGCGGAAAGGGCGTCAGGTCGTTGCGCGGCGGTTCTCCCGGCGACTTGGACGCGCGCATCGTTTTCGAGGTTCCGGCGAACCTTGATCGCAGACAGAAGGAACTGCTGGAGGAATTTGCGAAGATTTCGCGCGAAAGCACCTATCCCGAGGCGCAGTCCTTCGCCAACAGGTCGAGGGTGTTTTTCGCGCATCGCGACAAACTGCGCAAGTAAGTGAGTTTGCATCTGTGGTGGAATGGCAGACACGCTGGATTTAGGTTCCAGTGCCGCAAGGCGTGTGGGTTCAACTCCCACCAGATGCACCAATGTGCGTTTGAATGTCGGCTCCGGCGGTTTTCGTGGACTCTTGAACAGAAAAGGAGACATATCGATGAATACTAGCAGAAGAAATTTTCTTTTTTCCGGCGGAGCCTTCGCTCTGGCGGCAGGATGCCGCTCGACGGCGCTTTTCGGCAGCCCCGATCTGGTGTTCGGAGTAGTCAGCGACATCCACATCACGACGCCGAAGTCCTGCGCGCTTTTTGAAAGTTCGCTCAGGTATTTCAAGCGCCGCGGGGTCGATGCGGTCATGGCCCCGGGCGATCTCACCGACTGGGGGCTGCGCAGTTCGCTCGTGCTGTTGAAACGGTCATGGGATAAGGTGTTCGCCGGAACCGGCGTCGTGCCGCTTTTCACGACCGGCAACCACGACTATGACGGCTGGTGGTACGGCGACATGACGATGGAAATGCACGCCAACGGATATTCGGAGGATGAAGCGCTTTCCAAACTCGGGCTGGACGGACAGTGGCGGGAGATAATGGGCGAGGATTTCGCCGCCGTGCGTCTGCGTTCGGTAAAAGGGTATGATTTCATTTCCGGAGAATGGCATGGGTATGACGGGCTCGGAAAATGGATGGATGCAAACGGCGGAAAACTCTCCAAAACAAAGCCGTTCTTCTATTTTCAGCACGTTCCGATCAGGGGTACCACCGGTGACAGTTTCGGATGGGCTGACGGCGGAAAGATCAAACCGGTATTGTCGAAATTCCCCAACTGCGTCGCTTTCACCGGTCATGCACATCGCCCGTTCATCGACGAACGTTCGATTTGGCAGGGCGAGTTCACCGTCGTCGCCACGCCTTCGCTTTCTTATGCGGGAATCCCCGGCGGATATGAAAACGGCAGTTCCAAGCGCAACGGCGAGGCGAGGGAAACGATGCCGATGGTGCCGTACCGTCGCGATGTCCGCGGCGGACAGGGTTATCTCGTCAACGTCTGGCCGGATAAGATCGCCATAGAGCGCATCGATCTCGAAGAGGAGGCGTCGGACGCTCCCGAGTGGGTGATTCCGCTTGTCGGCGGCGGCAAGCCGTATTCTGGCGAACTGCGCGAGAAGGAAATCCCCGTTCCCCGGTTCCCGTCCGGCGCGACCTGCGAACTTCGCACCGTCAATACGGAAGACAGATCGGGCAGATGGGCGATCGCCATGGAATGCGTTTTCCCGACGGCCGAGATCGCATCCGGACACCGGGTTTACGATTACGAGATAAGGGCGGTTCCGAAGGACGGCTCCAAGCCGCTCGTCAAGCGTTTCATCTCTCCGGCATACGCCAGAATGGCCAAATACGAGCCTGAATATCAGCGTTTCTGGTTCAATGTCGCGGAACTTCCGCAGGATCGCGAATATGTAATCGAAGTGAGAGCGCGCAACTGTTTCGGCAGGAGCTCTCTGCCGATCGTCTCCGAATCGTGGCGCGGCAAGCCGGGGCTTGGGAAGGCGAATCGCGCATGATGTCGCCGCAGTCATGCGGTATCGCTTTTCCGGAGCTTCGCGAAGTCTATCTGCGCTATGTAGACGGGTTTCGCGGTCCCGACGGCGAACTGCCGCCGATGATGCGGTTGAAACTGGAGCACACTTTTTCCGTGGTCGCCAACGCCGAGTCGATAGCGCACGGGGAGGACTTTTCCGCGAGCGAGCGCGATGCCGCGCTCGCCGCCGCTCTGCTGCACGATACGGGGCGTTACGAGCAGCTAAGGCGTTACGACACTTTCCGCGATGCTGACAGCGTCGACCATGCGAAACTAAGTTGCGATATAGTGCTTGAAAACGGCTGGACGCGGGAAAGGGCGGTTCTGGACGCGATTCTGTTCCACAACCGACGCGATCTTCCGTCCGATATGGATGCGCTTACCGCCGTTGCCGCCAAAACGGTCCGCGACGCCGACAAACTTGACATCTTCCGGGTTCTTGAAGCGCAGGTCGCCGAGACCGATTGGCGCGGAGGCTCGAAGGCGTTTTGGGGACTGCCGGTGTCGGAGTCTCCCAATCCGAAGGTGGTCGATTGCATATTGTCATCGTCCGCGGTCGATTACCGCGAGATAAAGTCGCTTTCCGATTTCGTTCTCATTCAGGTCGGATGGATGGTTTCGGGACTTGAGTACGCCACTTCCAGACGGCTATGCCGCGAACGCTCCCATCTCGCATTCCGCCGCGACTTTCTGCGCCGTCTTACCGGCGATGCGTCGGTTGACAAGGTCTGCCGTCTGGCCGAGGAGCGGCTCGGTTGACGGAGGCGGTGGTGTTTGCTATACTCCGGTGAAAATCGACAGTGTCCACATGATGAAGTTCGAAAGGAAACTATGAAAAAGGCCGTGGTGTTGTTTCTGCTTGCCGCAACCGGCATGCTCGCGCAGGCGAGGCAGTTCGAGGTCGCCGCGTGGAGAGGCGAGAGCGTGGCGGCGCTCGTGGAGGATTATGCCGTTCCGGACATGGATCTCGGTCTCCTGCCCGAGGGAGTCAAAGGTCGTATCGGAACGTTGCGCGAAGTGCGTTACATGACCGCTCCCAAGTCGCTCCAGTACCTTTACTGCGCCGACCGCGTCGAATGGGACAGCGATGAGTCCGGCCCGCGCGTAATCGAGCTTACGGTCGCTTCCGACACCAAACCCGGCGTCTACGACGTCGGCCCCATGAAGCTCAAGATCGTCGATCGCCTCCTGCCGCAGCCCAAAGACTGGAAGTATTATCTCGATCTCTGGCAGCATCCGTGGGCGGTTTCGCGCGTCAACGATGTGACGCCTTTCTCCTGGAGGCACTACCGCAAGATGCGTCCGGTGTGGGAACTTCTGGCCACCGCCGGACAGAAATCGCTTACGGTGAGCATCCTCGATGAGCCGTGGGATCACCAGTGCTATGATCCCTACCATTCGATGATCGGGCGTAAACTCGACGCCGACGGCAACTGGACGTACGATTATTCGCTTTTCGACGAATATGTCGAGTTCGGCCGCAGCTGCGGAATCGGTCCCGACATCTCCTGCTACACGATGTGTCTCTGGGGGTATATCGTGCGCTACACCGGTCCCGACGGCAGGACCGTCGCGGTCGAAGCCAAGCCCAACACAAAAACCTTCGACGATTTCTGGGGGCCGTTCCTCGAGGATTTCGCCGCGCACCTCAAGGAGAAGGGGTGGTTCAAGGATACCTACATCGCCATGGACGAGCGCAGCCCGGAGGATGTTCTCTACATCGCCAACTTCGTTCAGAAGCATGCGCCGGGATTGCGCATCGCCATGGCCGGCAACCGCAAGCCCAGCGACTTCAAAGGCATCACCATCGACAGCTACAGCCAGGTTCTTTCCCACGTGACACCGGATTTCCTCGCCGAATGCGCCGAGCGCCGCGCCAAGGGATTCGTCACCACCCATTACGTCTGCTGCTCGCCCTTCTATCCCAACACCTTCATGAGTTCCGGCGCTGGCGAGGCGTTCTGGAACGGAGCGTATCCAGCTCTTTGCGGGCTCGACGGCTTCCTGCGCTGGGCGTGGAATTCGTGGGGCGAGGACGCGATGAAGGACGCCACCTACTGGGCGTGGCGCGCGGGAGATACGTTCCTCGTCTATCCCGACGGCTCTCCGAGCTGGCGCTTCTTCGAACTGCGCAACGGCATCATCGCCGCCGAGAAGATCCGCATCCTCAAGGAACAGGGGCTTTTCACCGAGGAAATCGCCAAGCTTGCCAAGCGTTACGACGCCAAGGCGGCGGTCGCCAACAAGTGCAATTTCCCGGCGATCCGCAAGGCCACGCTTGATCTCGTGAACCGCTGAGGATCGGTTTTCCGCCAGATACGATGTCCGAAAAGCAGCATATCGCTCTTCCGCTCAAATACCGGCCGATGACGTTCGACGACGTCGTCGGTCAGGAGCATGTCGTAAGAACGCTGCGCCACGCCATCGAAGCCGGGCGCATCGCCAACGCCTATCTGTTCATCGGACCGCGCGGCATCGGCAAAACGACGCTTTCGCGCATTTTCGCCAAGGCCTTGAACTGCTCGTCTCCTAAAGGTGTCGAACCGTGCGGGGAGTGCGACAACTGCCGCGAAATCGCGCAGGGCAGGTCTTTGGACGTGACCGAGCTTGACGCGGCTTCCCACAACAAGGTCGAGGACGTAAAGCCGATTATCGAATCGGTGCAGTTCAAGCCGGCTTCGTCGAAGTTCAAAATCTACATCATTGACGAATGCCATATGCTTTCGAACGCGGCGTGGAACGCGCTTCTGAAGACGCTCGAGGAGCCGCCGCCGCACGTGAGGTTCATTTTCGCCACCACCGAGGGCGACAAAGTGCTGGCGACCATCATTTCGCGTTGCCAGCGTTTCGATTTGCGGCGCATTCAGACCAACGACATCGTTTCGCGCCTGAAGCATATCTGCGAACTTGAGAAGGTCGACGCCGCCGAAGACGCGCTGCTGGCGATCGCCCGCGGCGCAGACGGCGGCATGCGCGACGCGCTATCTTCGCTCGATCAGCTTATCTCCTTCAAGGGCGACAAGATCGGCGAGGAAGACGCTCTCGGGGTGTTCGGACTCGTGAGCCGCAGCGAACTGGAGAATCTCGCGGGCGCGATTCTGAAGGGCGATTCCGCGGCCATTCTCTCGTCGATAGAGGCGTTCGATTCGGCCGGCAAGAATATGCGCCGTCTCGCCGGCGAACTTTTGATGCATTTCCGCAATCTCGTCGTTCTGATGGCGCTCGGACCGGATTCAAAGTCGCTTACGGCGACTCCCGATCAGGTCCGCGTTCTCGTAGAACAGTCGCAGGGAGCGGATGCAGGGCGGATTTTCCGGGTCTGCGACCAGCTTGCGGAACTTGAAGACAAGCTGAGGTACGTCTTGAGCGTGCGCACGCTTATCGAGATGAGCCTTATCCGCGCGAGCCGAATCGCGACGACCGCGACCGTCGAAGAGCTCATGAAGGCGGTGCGTTCGCTCAGGGAAGGGCTCCCTGCGGACCTGCCTGCGCCGCAGGCCGCTTCGCCGGCAGCCGTGCCGCCGCCTACTGTCGCTCCGGCGGCTCCCGCTCCAGCTGCTCCCGCTCCGGCGGCACCTGCACCGGGCAGCATTCCGGCCGCGAAAAGCGGGACGTCCGATCGCGGCATTTCGCAGTCGCGCAAGGCGATTCTCGACGACGAGAAACTCAATTCGATGCTGAAGGCGTTTCCCGGCTCAAGCGTCGTGGGGATCAGAGACGGAAACTGAATTTCAGGCATTTCATCAACAAATACCCAATAAGGAGAAAAGAAAATGGCAAGAATCATGATTCCGGTCGAGGAATTCAAAGAGCGCGTCGCTCGTGCGGCGAAGCTCGTTCAGGAGAAGGGGCTTGACGTCCTCGTCGTAAACGGTTCGGAGGCGGACTACGCCGACACCCGTTACTTCTCCAATTTCTGGCCGGTGTTCGAGCGCGTGGGCGTGGCGATCGCCGCCAACGGCGAAGCGGCTCTCATGGTCGGTCCCGAATCGCAGGTGTTCGCCGGCGACTTCAGCTGGATGGACCGCATCTGCGTCGTCTACCAGTACCGCGAGAGCGCCAATCCGGCCTATCCCGAGCTCAAGAGCGAGACTTTCAAGGACGTCTTCAAGAAGCTCGGCGTGACCGGCGAGAACATCAGAATCGGCGTCGCCGCCAAGCTCAACACGAACGTCGTCCAGTTCGACGGTATCCGCGAGTCCTATCCGAACGCCGAGATCGTCTGGGCCGACGACATTATGCTTGCGCTCCGCCGCATCAAGTCGGCCACCGAAATCGCCTGCATCCGCGAAGCGACCCGCATCACCGAGCTCGCCACCAAGGCGGTCATGGCCGAGCTGAAGCCCGGCAAGACCGAGCTTGAGCTCGTCGGCGTCGCCCAGAAGTGCATCTACGAGAACGGCGCGGAGTACGAAGGTCTTCCTATGTACTGCTTCGCCGAGAAGTCGACGCGCCACGCGATCTCCCGCTCCAGCTACAAGGTGATTCAGGAAGGCGACATCGTCCAGCTCAACCTCTCCGCGAAGATCTGCGGCTATTCCCCGTCCATCGGTCTTCCCGTCTGCTGCGGCAAGCTTTCGCCCGAGAAGCGTGAGCTCGTCCAGTTCGGTCTTGACGCGCACTACTGGACCGAAGAGCATCTGAAGCCGGGCGTTCTCGCCTCCGACGTCGCCAAGGGCTTCATTGAGTTCTACGAGAAGAACGGCAAGCGCGACAACTACTTCTACGGTCCCTGCCACGGCACCGGCCTCATCGAAGTCGAAGCGCCCTGGATGGAGACGAGTTCCGATTACGAACTCATGCCCAACATGACGTTCCAGATCGACACCTTCGTCACCTCGCCGACGTTCGGTCTTCGCTGGGAGAAGCCTGTCGCCATCACCGAGACCGGTTGCGATAACCTCGCTCCGGCGCAGATCGGCACCAACGGCCCGATCGAAGTCGAAAACTGACCGGAAACCGTCTGACAAAGACGGAATTTCAGATACGGGGTCCCGGAGTTCCGCAGGCGCGGAATTCCGGGACTTTGCCGTTATCGTG
>JAFVZE010000049.1 GCA_017508315.1 Kiritimatiellia bacterium
AGGACTCGATGGCGCGGCCAATCTGAAGATTGCCGCGCCATCTGGAGGACGCGCAAATCGCCCATATCAAAATGTGCGTACCGTTGCCCGAACCGAAGACGTCACATTGACAAGGCACGGCTTAAGCATCAACAGAAAAATTCAACACCGCTATCGACTGTACAACAGTTGCACATTCGAGCAACCGATTACATGTTTCAGGGGGAAGGGTGTCGAAGAATAACGGAGAATATGGTATAATATCCCCTATGGAATTTGAAAATACGATCGGGTTGGAGACTCATGTCCAACTCAAGACGAACACCAAGATGTTCTGCGGCTGTCTCTTGAAAACCGGCTGCGAACCGAACACCAATGTCTGTCCCGTATGCCTCGGATACCCCGGGGCGCTGCCGGTCATGAACAAGGAGGCCGTGAAGCTTACGGTGATGAGCGGAATGATGCTCGGCTGCGAGATCAACCGCCACGCGACTTTCGACCGCAAAAACTATTTCTATCCCGACATGGCCAAGGATTACCAGATTTCCGAAAACGGCAATCCTCTGTGCATCGGCGGCGGAGTGGAGATAACCCTTGCCGACGGATCGAAGAAATTCATCCGCATCAACCACATCCACCTTGAAGAGGACGCCGCGAAGATCAACCACTACGCGCAGTCTTCCGGCGTCGATTTCAACCGCGGCGGCACTCCGCTCATGGAAATCGTCTCCGAACCGGACATGGCCAGCGCCGACGAGGCGATCGCGTACCTGACGGCGCTCAAGGAAATGCTCGTCTACGCAGGCGTTTCCGACTGCAACCTTGAAGAGGGCAATATGCGCTCGGACGTCAACATCTCGATCAGACCCGTCGGTTCCGACAGGCTCGGCACCAAGGTCGAGATCAAGAACATGAACTCCTTCAAGGGCATTCACGCCGCGCTCTGCCACGAAGCCGTCCGCCAGCGCGAATGCATGGCGCATTCCATTCCCATCGTCCAGGAGACGCGCCGCTGGGACGCCGACTCGATGGAGACGGCCTCCATGCGCTCGAAGGAGAACGCCCACGACTACCGCTATTTCCCAGAACCGGACCTGGTGCCGGTGGAGCTTTCCGACGAACAGATCGAAGAGTGGCGCAAACTGCTGCCCGAGAAGCCCGAGGCGCGGCGTCTGCGGATGGTCGAGGAATACGGCATCGCCGAATACGACGCGGAAGTTCTTTCGCAGCACAAGGCCAACGCCGACTGGTTCGAGGCGGCGGCGGAGGGCATGGGCAAGAAGCTCGCCAAGCAGCTGTGCAACCTTTTCATGGGCGACGTGATGGCGCTTATGAACGAAACGGGAAAGGCGATCGGCGAATGCGCGATGAAGCCCGCCGAACTCGCTACGCTCGTCAAGCTTGCCGCCGCCGGAACCATCAACGGTCCGACGCTCAAGGAACTTCTGCCGGAGATATTCGAGAAGGGCGGCGACCCGGAGGCGATCGTCAAAGAGCGCGGTCTGGGAGCCGTCAGCGACACCGCCGCGCTCGAGGCTTTCGTCGATCAGGCCATTGCCGCGAATCCGGGACCGGTCGCCGACTTCAAGGCCGGCAAGAAGGCCGCGGCGGGATTCTTCGTCGGGCAGGTGATGAAGCTTTCCAAGGGCAAGGCCGATCCGAAAATCGTCGGCGGCATCGTCGCGAAGAAACTCGCCGAACAATGAAATCGCGGCTTTTTTCCACGGCGGCGGCGGTTCTGCTGGCGGCGGGATGCAATTCCTACCGCGTCATGCAGACCAATGTCTTTTCCGATGAGGACGGACGGATCGTCAGCGTTGACTACGTCCGCGCCGAAAAAGACCATGTAAACACTTTTCTCTCGCCGGTAACCGGCAAAGAGATGGAGTTCAGGTCAAAACTGCTCGTCAATGTCTCGCTCTACGACGGCGAGACTTTCACCGCCTGGCAATGCATGAACTTCATGCGCAACGGCACGATGTACAGGACCGACGACGAGGAGTATATGTTTCTGGCCGGTGGATTCTCGAGCATCATCTACCGGCGTGACGACGAAGGACGCTATGCCGAGATATACCGCGGCGTTCTCTGCGATTCTCCGGAGGGGACCGGGGCGAAAGATGAAGACAAGTGGCGGATGGTAAAACCGCCTAAAAGGGGATTCAGGAATGGGACCGCTCGATAATATCCGCGTCGTTCTCGTGGGAACGCTCTATACCGGCAATGTCGGCTCTGCCTGCCGAGCAATGGCCAACATGGGAATCCGCAACTTGACGCTGGCCGCGCCGAACCTCCAGAATTCGTGGGATGAAGGCGAGCGCATGGCGGTCCACGCGACCGACATCATGAACGCGCGCAAGGAGTTCACGACGTTTGAAGAGGCGGTCGCCGACTGCGTCGCCGTCGTCGGCACCACCGCGCGCGAAGGGCTCTACCGCCAGCACGTCAAGGCTCCGCGCGACTGCGCGGCGGATATCCTGTCGATCGCCGAAACTGGTCCGATCGCGCTGGTGTTCGGCCGCGAGGATAAGGGGCTTCTCAACGAAGAGATCGCCCAGTGCACGCATCTTATCCGCATTCCGGTCGATGAAGGCTACACTTCCATCAATCTCTCGCAGGCCGTGCTCATAACGTGTTACGAGTTTTTCACCGCCAGCGGCAAATACGTTCCTCCGCACGAAAAGGCGCCGCCAGCGCCACAGGCGCAGAAGATGCAGCTCATGAAGAACTGGTCGGCGATGCTTCAGGAGATCGGTTTCATGAAGAGCGAGCAGGAGGATCACTTCATGCAGGGTTTCCACCGGGTTTTCTCCCGGGGTGTTTTCACCAGGGACGACGCCGCGCTGATGCTCGGGGTCGCAAGACAGGCCATCTGGGCGAAGAACAACGGCAATGGATAAACTGGCGTATCTGGCGCGGAGGCTGCTTGTCGCGATTCCCACATTTGCGGGGATAACGCTCGTATGCTTCGCGCTGACACGCTTTCTGCCGGGCGGTCCCGTCGATATGCGGCTCATGCGCATGCGCGGGCTTTCGGGCGGCGGAGCCTCCTCCGAAATCGCCGGAGCCGCCGCCTCGAGCGCCGGACAGGTGACCGAAGAATACCGCAGGGAGCTTGAAGCGCAGTTCGGCTTCGACAGACCAGTCTGGGAACAGTACCGGCGCTGGCTTTTCGACAACCGTATGGGGCTTGATCTCCCCTCGTACGATTATCCCAACAAGACGGCGTGGCAGCTCATCAGAAGCCGTATTCCGGTTTCGCTCTGGTTCGGCGTCGCTTCGTTTCTGCTGACGTATCTCATCTGCATTCCGCTCGGGATCGCCAAGGCTCTGCGTCATCGCCAGACATTCGACGCTTTTTCGAGTTTCGTCGTCTTCGTCGCCTATTCGATTCCTTCCTTCGCGCTGGCGATGGGGCTTAAAACTCTGCTTTGCGGAACGGTGGACGGCTTTTCCGATCTGTTCCCGCTCGGCGGCATTTCCTCCGATTTCGACGTCGAGCCTTCCCGGTGGGAATGGTTCGTCGACCGGGCTTGGCACATGGCGCTTCCGGTATGCTGCTATGTCGCCGGCGGCTTCGCGATGCTAACGCTTCTCATGAAGAATTCGCTTTTGGATCAGATCTCCGCCGATTATGTGCGCACGGTGATCGCCAAGGGCGCCACTCGCCGACGGGCGATATGGGGGCACGCTCTGCGCAATGCGCTTATTCCCGTCGCCACCGGCTTCGGTTCGATGATTTCGCTCATGTTCGCAGGTTCCATAATAATTGAGACCATTTTTGAAATACCCGGCATGGGGCGGCTTTCGTGGGATGCACTCATCGGCCGCGACTACGCCGTCTTTCTTGCGCTTACGGCGCTTACGGCGATGTTCCAGCTCGTCGGCAATCTCATCTCGGATGTGTTGTACATGATCATCGACCCACGCATAGATTTTTCCCAAAAATGATTTTCTCCCCCCAGACCATGGCGCGACTGCGCAACTTCCGGCGGATCCGCCGCGCTTGGTGGTCGCTTGTCGCGCTTGTCGGGGTTTTCCTCTTCTGCATGGCGGCGGACTGGGTCTGTCCCTGCGATCCCAAAGCGCTGGTCGACGTTTCGAAACTGGAAAAATACCGCGAAAGCGTCGTCGAAAGGGCGTACGACATCCGCTCCGCCCGGTTCAATCTGCTTGCCGGCGGAGAGATCGCCGATTACGAGGGGCCGTCGGATGTCCTGTCGAATCTGCTTGCGCGCGCATCCGATCCGCTCGCCGTGCCGTTGGACGGCTATCGGGTCAGAAAAACCGCCCGCATCGGCTACACCCGCGTGTTCCTTGAACCGCTCGTGCCGCCCGAGGCGACGGAAACCGTGCTTGCGCCGCCGCCGGTTTCGTTTCCGTTCAAGCCGTGTCTCGAACATCCTTTCGGCGTCGACGCCGGCGGGCGTGACGTTTTCGCCCGGGTGGTGCACGGTATGCGCATCGCGCTGCTCTTCGCCTTGGCGCTTACGCTTTCGGGAATGTTCTTCGGAATGGTGATCGGCGCGGTTGAAGGCTATTTCGGCGGCGCGGTGGACATGGTTACGCAGCGCTTCACCGAAATCTGGAGCGCGATGCCGTTCATCTACGTGATGATTTTCATCGGTTCGACGCTCGGGCGGTCGTTCGGCGTATTGTTTGCCTGCTATGCGCTTTTCAACTGGATCACGGTCTCGTATTACATGC
>JAFVZE010000372.1 GCA_017508315.1 Kiritimatiellia bacterium
GTCCGCCTCACGCGGTGTGGGCGGGGTACAACTGTCTTTCCGCGTCCGACAGGAAAATGCTGAACTTCCCCGGACTGGGGCACGGCGTTCCGTCGCGGCTTTACAGGGCGGCGGAGAAAGAAGTCGAAGCGTCATGGTAAAAGGAGTTTAAAATGAACGAAAATAAGAATTTTACGGGGGGGGGGGGGGGAGATTTACCGCAATTGTCGCGGCTCTTGCGGCAATGATCTCGCCGGCCGGTGCGCGGACATATGAAGTTGAATACGACAGTCAATCGTTTTCGTTCGGTTCCGACGAAATCAGACTCTCGTCAGGAGCGAGCGGAGGGCAGGTTATGACCGTTGCCGGTACGGACGGCGATGTCATAGAGATCACTGGCGACGCGATGGATTTTGCCGGCGATCTCCGGGTGTGTCTTTCCAATAACGTGAAACTTGTTTTCGCCAATCAGGTAAGCGTCGGCGGCGATATTGAGATCGTCACTCCGAAGGCGGGGTTCATTTCCTATCTTGCGCCGAGCGAAGGGGAAGGTTCGGGCGGCTTCTCTACGCAGTCCGACACTCTCGCCTTCGAAGGCGTGAACGTCGCCGACTATGAACTTTATTCTTCCGACTTTTCCGATCGCGGCAACGGCATCAGCGGACTTGCGAAGACGCCGCATTATCTTTCCGACGCCGGAGATCGTCAGACGGCGCAGTTTCAGCGCCTTGACAACGTTTTCACCAAATGCGTGAAAGTCGAGGTTTTTCAGGGCGAGAACGGAATAATGGCGCGCAAGCTGTACGGCAAATATATCACCGGGGATCATTACACTCTCAATTTCGACACTTTGTCAGGAACCACCAGGTACGACAATTATCTGATGACGCAGCTGACGATGAAACTGAAGGTCGGGGAGGACATCCGTTCGGTCCGTTTCGGCGGAACGCTTTGCGTCGGCGGTGATATCGCGGTCAGCAACGGCATCTATGCGGTCTGCGAAAAAGCGGACGGACTTCTTGATGAAAACGGCGTTTTTTGCAAAAATGTGACGGTGGAAAACGGCGCGTTCGTTTTCGAGTCGCCGGAAAACGGTTTTACGCTGTGCGGCAATTTCCGCGGCAAGGAGGCGACGATCGGCATCGTCGCCTCCGCCGACGAGACCGTCGAGACCGAAGGTGAATACGCGTATGTCTACAAAGATACGATGAATTACTCCGAAGGTTACGTGCTGGTGCAGAAAAACGCTTCGCTCAAAGATGTGGTTTCCGCCGAGGCTTACGGCACCGGCAACACCCTTTATCCCGTCCGTGATTACAAGAACGTTCCGCTGCCCGCGCAATTCGCGGTCAATGACGGTTACAGGATGTCCTGCGAGTTTCAGTTGATGGCGGGGGACGGAGCCCACTTCAAAGGGATGGGTGTGCATTTCAAGCAGGAAGGCGGCGATATCTACGCCAAGCTGCAGTATGCGGCGTTCATAAAGATCGAAGATCATCCCGCGGTACGCAAGCCGGGCGATTGGCATTTCGCCACGCAAGGCTATTCCGGCGGCAACGGCGGCAACGGTCTTGCCAATTCGGGTACTTATTCGGTTTCAAATCTGACGCTTTACGCCCGCCGTCCCGCCGGATCCTACCGTCAGAACACTTTCCATCTGCAGATGACCAATGCGACGGAAAATTCCCGCCTCGTTCTTGAGGCGCAGCGTTCCGTCGGGATATGCGCCAAAGTGACGGAACTGTCATGCAGTCCGTTTCCCGTCTCCGGAACCGTCAAGGTCGGAGCGGACGTCTGTCTGAATCTCGCGGTTCCCGGTGTCAATTCTTACGAGCATGGATATTACAGCGCCGACACGAAGCTTGAGATCGCCGACGGCGGATATGTCGATCAGGTCCATGATTACCAGTTCGGCTGTCAGTATACTGTCGCGGTGAAAGGCGGAACGCTGGCCATCCGTCCGACAAGAGGTGAGGGCGGCGCCAACGGCATGCTGCTGGCGAACTGGTCCGACGCCTCCACGTATATCGGGCATCTGGAATATTCGGATGGCGGCAGGACGATGAACGCTTCACCGCGTATCGGACTTAACAACAGAACGCCTTCGGTCAAGGTTTCCGGCGGCGAGCCGTGTCGTGCGGAGCACGGTTTTGCGCTTGTCGCGAGTTACTATACCCAATTTGAATTCGATGTCGACGATGTTACGCGGAGCGATGCGACAGATTTCACCGTCACCGGAGTGATTCGACCTTTTTCTCCCGCGCACGAGAAATTCAGCGTGATAAAAACCGGCGCCGGAACGATGGAGCTTACGGGGGAAAATAATTACACCAATTTTCCGACGCAGGTGAAGGATGGTACGCTTCTGCTCGGTGCTTCCGGAGTGATGAATCGGGACATGGATATGTCTCTCGAAGGCGGTTCGTTCGCCGTCGCGGCGGGCACGGTGAATTCTCTTGGATCGCTCGCCGTCGCCGCCGACGCGACATTGACGGTTCCGTCCGGCGCGACTCTTGAATTTGCCGATTCGTCCGCCGAAATCTGGGGAGAGCGGGTGAAAGTCGATATCGCCGCCGCCGATGACGCCGTTGTGCGCTTCGGAGATTCGGCCTCGTCGCTCACGGTGAACCAGCTGCGGCGCATTAAGCTGAACGGCGTGCGCTGCATTCTCAAGGAAGACGGACGGCTAGAGCGGCATTACGGAATGAAAATAATCGTCCGTTGAGGGGAGTATGCGATGAGAACATTGATTCTGACGACTGTAACGGCGGCGGCGTTTTGCGCCGCCGCCGGAGATATCGATGCGTTCGAGAATGCGGATTTCGAGAATTCCGCCGCGCACGGTCGGCTCGACAAGTACACCGAAGCCGCCCGCGGATTCGGCTTCAACGGCAACGGAGGGGCGCGGATGTCGGGATTCGTGCGGCATTCGTTCGAGTTTCCGGTCAAAAAGACGCTGAAACTCAAGAAGGGCGAA
>JAFVZE010000373.1 GCA_017508315.1 Kiritimatiellia bacterium
CCGATGTTCGTTTAGGAGCGGCGGGCGTAGCTCAATGGCAGAGCTCCAGCCTTCCAAGCTGGCTACGAGGGTTCGATTCCCTTCGCCCGCTCCAGTCGCCAGAGTGGCGTAATGGCAGCCGCAGCAGACTCAAAATCTGCCGTACGTGAGTACGTGAGGGTTCGAGTCCCTCCTCTGGCACCAATTCGGGCATACAAGTTGGAGAGGTGTCCGAGTGGTCGATGGTGCAACCTTGGAAAGGTTGTGTGGGCGCAAGTCCACCGGGGGTTCGAATCCCCCCCTCTCCGCCAGTCCACGGCGTTTGCGGGAATGATGGTTGAAAGTTCTGGAGATGCCCGGAGGCGCCCAAAATTTTGAAAGGAGCGCATAAATGCCAAGAACAGATATCGATTGGTCCAAGTTGGGTTTCGGATTTTCGGATGTAAACTGTCACATCCGTTATGTATGGAAGGACGGAGCGTGGGGCGAGGCTGAATTCGTAAAAGATCCCTACATCACCATGCATATCGGCGCAAGCTGTCTGCATTACGGTCAGGAATGCTTCGAGGGCATGAAGGCTTTCCGTCAGGAAAGCGGCAGGATCGTCATCTTCCGTCCGGAGGAGAACGCCATGCGGATGTTCCGCACGGCCACGCGCTGCGTGATGCCGCCGGTGCCGGTGGAGATGTTCGTGGAGGCCTGCCGGAAGGTGGTCGCCGCCAACGAAGAGTACGTTCCGCCCTACGGCACCGGAGGCTCCCTCTATCTGCGTCCGCTTTTGATCGGTACCGGTCCGCAGATCGGCGTCGCGCCGGCGCACGAATACACTTTCATGGTTATGGTCATGCCAGTCGGCGCCTACTACAAGGGCGGCCTCAAGCCGGTGCGCGCCGTCATTCTCGACGACTGGGACCGCGCCGCTCCCAACGGCATGGGCGATGTCAAGGTCGGCGGCAACTATGCCGCCTCGCTCTTCGCCCATGAGAAGGCCAAGCATGACGGTTGGCCGGTGGAACTGTATCTCGACGCCAAAACCCACAGTTTCGTCGAGGAATTCTCCACTTCGAACTTCCTCGGCATCAAGGCGGACGGGACCTATGTGACCCCGGACAGCACTTCGGTATTGCCGTCGGTCACCAACAAATCGCTGCGCCAGTGCGCATCGGATCTTGGCTGGAAGGTCGAGTGCCGTCCGATTCCATACGGGGAGATCCGCGAATTTTCCGAGGTCGCCGCCTGCGGAACGGCGGTCGTCGTCACGCCCGTGTGGGAGATAACCCGCGGCGGGGACGTGATAAAGATATCCGATGAAAATGCCGTCGGACCTCATCTCCAGAAACTGTACGACACCGTGCAGGGCATCCAGTACGGCACGCTTGAAGACAAGCACGGCTGGTGCCGGGAAGTGATCGTCTGAGCTCAGACCTTGATTCGCTTCTGCCGTCCGTCCTGCGCGGGATTCTTGCCTCGCGCGGGTTGTCGGATCAGGAATCGCTGGAGCGGTATTTCAACCCGTCGATTTCGTCGCTCGCTTCGCCTGAGGGATTGGGCAATATCGATTCCGCGGCCGAACTCATGCTCTCCGAAACCGGAGAGATCGTCGTTTTCGGAGATTACGACTGCGACGGCGTCTGCGCCAGCGCGATAGTGATCGCCGTTCTGAAAGCGCTGGGCAAAAAGGCGGCGGCGTTTCTGCCCGACCGGTTGAGCGAAGGATACGGCATGAGCGCCGCTTCCGTTTCCCGGATGCTCGGGGAATATCCCGCAGCGGGCATGGTGGTGACGGTCGACAACGGCGTCAACTCAGTGGAAGAGATCGCGTCCTTGCGGGCGAAGGGGATCAGGGTGGTCGTGACCGATCATCATCTGCCCGGTCCGGTGCTGCCCGACGCCGATGCGCTGATAAACCCGAAGGTGGAAGCTTCCGACGAGCTTAAAGATCTCTGCGGAGCCGGGGTCGCGTTCATGCTTGCCAATGTCCTGGTGCGCAAAGCGCGCGCGCGCGGGCTTTACGACGGACCCAGTCTCGGCGGACCGCTGCTGGTTCTCGCCGGGCTTGCCACCATAACCGATCTGATGCCGGTCGCGGGCCAGAACCGCATTATCGTCTCGGAAGCGTTGCGCAGATTCCACTCCTGCGCGCCGCTCGGGCTGAAGGAGCTTCACTCCAGAGCCGCAAAGGTAGCTTCGGCAATGCCTTCGTCCCGGGATTTCGGCTTTCTGCTCGGTCCGCGCATCAACGCTTCAGGACGGGTCGCCTCGGGAATGGAGGCGCTTGAACTGATACTCTGCGAAGACCGGGAAGTCGCCCGCGAATGCGCGCGGATCGTCGATCGGCGCAATCTCGAGCGCAAATCGATCGAGCAGCGTATGGTTCAGGACGCGTTGAGCAAAGTGGTTCCGGGTGCCGCCGCGCAGGTTATCGATCTGCCGGACGGACATCCCGGGGTAGCCGGGATCATCGCCTCCCGGGTGATGGAACGGCTCTCGTCCGGACCCGGCGGCGCGGCGGTTCCGGTATGCATAGTCGCAGGCGGCAGAGGATCGGCAAGGTCACCGGCGGGAATAAACATTCGCGACGCCATGGAATTCTGCACGGATATGCTCGAGCGTTTCGGCGGTCACGCCGCGGCTGGCGGTTTTTCGGTGAAGCCGGGAATGATCGACGCTTTTCGTGACCGTCTTTGCGAATACTGCCGCGAAGTCGCGGCGGACGGGCAGACCGGCGACGGTGAAATGCAGGTCGACGCCTGGATCTCACCGTCCGACGTCACGCTCGAGCTTGCCCGATGGGTAGAGAAGATGGAGCCTTTCGGCGAAGGCAACCCGGAGCCGGTTTTCGGGATGCGCGATGTCGAGCTTGCGGACATAAAGCCGCTGGGGACGGACGGAAAACATCTGTCGGTGTCTTTCCGCAACCGGGCGATTCCCCGCGCGGTGTGGTGGAACCGCGGGGAACTGATAGAGGACCTGCGCGCCTCTTCGGGCAGGAGACGCGACATCGCATTTAAAATCGCGCTCTCCGAGTACGGGGAACTGCATGTGGAGTTGCGCCTCATGTCGGTATCGGATTGCAAGGGCGGATGAAGAAGGATTGTCTCCGCTTTTAGAGGTTGCAAACCGTGGATGTTCCAACGGATGAAAACGGAAAACCCCGGCTGTGTCGGCCGGGGTTTTCCGTTTATTCGCCTTCAGCGGTGTTCTCAGTTGAAGTAGCGCTTGAGAAGGCCTTCGAAGCCGGCGCCGTGGCGGGCTTCGTCCTTGGCCATTTCATGCACCGTGTCATGGATGGCGTCGTAGCCGAGTTCCTTGGCGCGCTTGGCGATTTCGAATTTGGCGGCGCAGGCTCCCTGTTCGGCGTCGGTGCGCAGTTCGAGATTCTTCTTCGTCGAATTCGTGACTACTTCACCCAGAAGTTCCGCGAACTTGGCGGCGTGTTCGGCCTCTTCGAAAGCGTAGCGCTTGAACGCTTCGGCGATCTCAGGATATCCCTCGCGCTCGGCCTGGCGCGACATCGCCAGATACATTCCGACTTCGCAGCATTCGCCGTTGAAGTGGTCCTTGAGACCCTGCGTCACTTCCACATCTTCGACCTTGCCGTCGCCGATATTGTGCCGGCAGGCCCAGATTTTCTTTCCGGCATCGATTTCCTGAGCGAGGAACTTCGCGCCGGGAACGCCGCAGAGCGGGCATTTCTCGGGGGCGGCATCGCCGATGTGCGTATATCCGCAAGCGGGGCAGACCCATTTCTTCATGGTATTATTCCTTTCTTGTTTTGTTTTGGTTCAAATTGCGCAGCCGGAGCTGTCCGCAGGCCGCGTCGGCATCTTTGCCGCGCGAGCGCCGGAGCATCGTCTGGATGCGGCTTTTCATAAGTACGTCCAGAAACATGAGCATGGTCGATTCGTCCGGAGTCTTGAAATCGGGGCGGTGCGAAACCGGTGAAAGGGGAATCAGGTTCACTTTCGCCATCGGCACGCGCTTTACCGCCGTGGCGAGTTCCTCGGCGCAGCGGCGCGAATCGTTCACTCCTTTGATGACGGTGTATTCGAACGTGATTATCCGCTTGGTGGCTTTCGTGTAGGCGGCGCAGGCCTCCAGAAGTTCGTCCATCGGCCAGCGGCGGTTTACCGGCATCAGCTGCGAGCGCAGAGCGTCGTTGGGCGCGTGCAGCGAAACGGAAAGCTCGAACTGGATGCCTTCGGAGGCGAGACGCGCGAACCCGGGCACCACGCCGCAGGTGGAGATGGTGATGTGCCGCGCTCCGAGGTTCGGACCTTTGCCGGCGTTGATGAGCTTCAAGGCGCGCATCGTCTCGTCGTAGTTGGCGAACGGTTCGCCCATGCCCATGACGACGATATTGGTGATCTCACCGAATTTTCGCGCCAGCATATATTGGGCGACGATCTCGTCGGCGGCGAGCGAGCGCACCACTCCCTGCGAGCCGCTGGCGCAGAAGACGCAGCCCATCGCGCAGCCGACCTGCGTCGAGATGCACTGGGTGAAGCGGCCGGTGGCGGGAATCAGCACCGTCTCGACCGAGTTGCCGTCTTCGAATCCGACGAGCAGTTTTTTCGTGCCGTCCGACGATTCGGAAACGTCGAGAACTTCGGCGGCGGTGATCGGGAATTCCCGTTTGAGGTCTTCGCGGAAATCTTTCGGCAGCGTGGTCGCTTCGTCCCAAACGCCGATATAATCGCGATAGAGCGACTGGAGAATCTGGTCGGCGCGGAAAGCACGCATCCCCCGCTCCGTGAGGATCGGTTTCCATTCTTCAGGAAGTATGCTCCATGCCTTTTTCATGATGCAGAATTATAGCAAATTTGCATATCGCGTTGCAGTTTGGAATTTTCGGGATTTTCTTCGTGCGGCAGCCTGTCCTTCGCTGAAGCGAATACACCTGCTGTAGTCCGCAATTCGCCGGCAAAGGCCGCTTGACATACATACGCGAAGGTATGTATAATATGCGCCCATCATGGCAAGAAGGAGTAAAGAGGACGCGGAAAAGACGCGCACGCGCATATTGGCGAGTGCGCTTGAACTCTTTACCAGAAAGGGGTATGAGCATACCACTTTTACCGATGTGGCGGCTCGTCTTAAGATGACAAAAGGTGCGGTTTATTGGCATTTCGAGTCGAAGCAGGCGCTTTTGCTGGCGCTTATCGACGAAATGCTGGAAAAATTCAGCCGCCAGGTGGCCGAGCTTCTTCCCTCCGGCGAGACTTCGTTTGCCAAACTTTCGTTTCCGCAGGTTTCCGATATGATGGTACGTCTTGCCAATCAGACCGTATCCGATCCAAGACGCAGATCGTTCTTTCTTCTGATGCACGAACAGACGCGCTGGTCGTCCTCTTCGATGGATCAGGTGCGCGAAGAACTGCTCAAGAACAAACGCAGCGGTCCATGGCAGGCGTTTCATTCGGCGGTGATGAACGATTTGGAAAACGGCAACGTGCGAAAAGGAGTCGATGCCGTGCAGGTGGCCAGCTGCTGCATCGCGCTCTGGAACGGACTCGTCCATTCGCACATAGCCAATTTTCTCGCGTGCGGTCTTGAAGAGACTCTGCGCAACGCATACGCCGCGATATGGCGGGATATTTCAAAAATGACAAAGAAGGAAAATGAAGATGGAAAAGAACGAGAATAAAACGAAGGGTTCTGCGATCGGTTCGGCAATCGGCGTTCTGGTGCTCGTGGGAGCGTCCGTTACCGGCGGTTGGATCGCCTGTGAACTCTGGCCGAAACCTAAGGCGGTCAAGATGCAGATGCCGCAGATGTCGGCGACGGTCGCGGTCCGTCCGGTCGAAGAGCGCGTCTACAATCTGCCGGAGCGTTTCGTCGCCCATGCCGAAGCGGTGCAGGAAGTCGAACTTCTGCCGCAGGTCGACGGGTATGTTAAAGAGGTCCTTTTCAAGGAAGGCGACATCGTCAGAGCCGGCGACACGCTTTACGTGCTCGACGGCGAGCGCTATCAGGCGATAGTCAACCAGCGCAAGGCCGACCTTGAGGCGGCCGAGGCCGAGAAGCGCCGCGCCGACCGCTACTTCACGCGTATGGAAAAGGCCGACGAGCGCGGCATCACCCAGCTTGAGCGCGACAACGCCGAAGCCGCCGCCGACAGCGCCAAGGCCGCCGTCATGCAGGCGAAAGCCGATCTTGTCGTCGCCGAATACGACCTTAAGAAGACGCGGATCGTCGCCCCCATCTCCGGACAGATCGGCAAGACCTCCGCGCACGTCGGCGACTACGTCTCCCCGAGCAAGGGGGCACTCTCGCGCATCGTGCAGATCGATCCCATCCGCGTTTCGTTCCCGCTCACCGACCGCGCCTACGTCGCCTGGCGTTCCGCCCAGCTCAAAGGCTCGGCTCCCGATTACCGTCTGCGTCTCCTCTTGCCGGACGGCAGCGAATATTCCGGGCTCGGCGAATGGGCGTTCGACGACAACACCATGAGCAAGGAGACGGCGACCATCATCATGCGTCTCAAATTCCCCAATCCAGATCGGATGCTCATTCCCAACAGCTACGTGACGCTCTTGGTCGACTACAAGACTCCGCCCAAATATCCCTGCGTGCCGCAGCAGGCGGTATTCGATCTGTCGACCGGCAGCCGCGGCGTGTGGGTGCTCAAGGATGATATGACGGTGGAGCAGCGTGTCGTTGAAACCCGTGAAGCGAGCGAGGGCTGGGTGCCAGTCAATAAGGGGCTTAAGCTTGGCGAGAAGGTTGTGATCGCCGGCATCGCCAAGCTCGCTCCCGGCATGAAGGTGACGCTCGTCGAGGCGACAAACAACGACGACCTCGACTCCGATTTCAAGCCGAGGATCAAGGAGTGAGTTTAATGTTTTAATGTTTTAATGTTTGAATGTTCGAATGGGAGAAGGCAAATGAAAATATCCATACGAAAATCGATCGACCAGATCAAGACGTTCTCGCGCACGTTCATCGAGCGTCCGCGTTTCGCCATGGTCATTTCGATCGTGCTCTCGCTCGCCGGAGCGATGGCGATCATGAAGCTGCCCGTTTCGCAGTATCCGAGGTTGACGCCGCCGTCAATTCAGGTTAGTTACAGCTACCCGGGCGCAAGCGCGCAGGAAGTTCTCAACACCGTCGCCATGCCCATCGAGGACAAGGTCAACGGCGTCGACGATATGCTCTATATGGTGGGCAGCTGCTCCGACGACGGCTCCTACTCCCTTACGCTGTCATTCGAGGTCGAATCCGACCGCGACATGGACATGGTCAAGGTGCAGAACCGCGTTTCGCAGGCGGAGGCGAAGCTGCCGATGGAAGTGCAGCAGCTTGGCGGCACGATCCGCGCCCAGTCCGAGGACATGCTCGGCTTCATGGCGCTCAGGTCCAAAACCGGAAAGATGTCGCGTCTGCAGATCTCCGACTACATCTACGGCAACATCCAGCCGGTGCTCCTGAGAATCCCCGGCGTGGGCGACGCGATGGTCTACGGTCCGAGGCTCGCCATGCGCATCTGGCTCGACCCGGACCGCATGGCCGCGCAGGGACTCAACACGGAAGAAGTCATCGCCGCGGTCACGAAGCAGAACGTGCAGGCGTCCATCGGCTCGGTCGGCTCTTCGCCGATCCCGAACCATGCCGCCCGCGTCTACACGCTGACGGCCAAGGGGCGGCTCATGAAACCGGCGGAATTCAACGAGATCGTCGTCAGGCGCGACGAAAAGGGCGGCATCGTCAGGCTCAAAGACATCGCCCGCACCGAAATCGGCGAAGAAAATTATATGTTCTCGGGCCAGTATAACGGCGAGAACGCGGTTATGATCGCGCTTCAGCAGAAGCCGGGCGCGAACGCCATCGAAACGATGGACGCCGTTTACGACGCGTTCCGCGAGATGGAGAAAACCTTCCCCGCCGACCTTGAATGGGTCACCCCCTACGACGCTACCGAATACGTGCGCGTCTGCATCGAGGAAATCGTCTTGACGCTGCTTCTGACGTTCGGACTTGTAGTTTTCGTGTGTTACCTCTTTCTGCAGGACTGGCGCGCCACTCTCATTCCGTGTCTTACGATTCCGGTTTCAATCACGTCTACCTTCATTTTGATGGCAGTACTTGATTATTCGATCAACATCCTGACGCTCTTCGGCCTTGTATTGTCGATCGGCGTTGTGGTGGATGACTGCATCGTCGTCGTCGAGCGTGTGCAGTACCTTATCGAGACGCGCAAGCTCAACGCGAAGGAGGCGGCCATCCAGGCGATGAAGGACGTGACGAGCGCGGTCATCGCCACAACGCTCGTTCTTCTGGGCATCTTCGTGCCCGTAGGCTTCATGAGCGGCATCACCGGCCGCATCTACCAGCAGTTCTCGGTGACGCTTTCGGCGGCGGTGTGCTTCTCGACCGTGTGCGCGCTCACGCTCGCTCCGGCGCTGTGCTCGCTTCTCCTGCACGAGGCGCGTCCCTTCAAACGCGGACCCTTCGCGTGGTTTAACAGGGGGCTTGACGCGTTCAAGGGATTCTTCGTCACGGCGGCGAAGTGGCTCGCAAGCCGTATCTTCCTTACGCTCGTTCTTCTCATATTGACCGTTCTTCTGACGATCCAGATGTTCTCGAAGACCGAGACGGCGTTTCTGCCCGAAGAAGACCAGAGCGTCGTGTTCTGTTCGATGGAAATGCCAGAGGGCACCGCCCGCGACCGCAGCCGCGAGACGGCGCTCCGCGCGGTCGAACTGCTGCGCACGGTTCCCGAAGTCCAGTCGGTCATCTCCATCACCGGCTGGGGCATGGTCGGCGGCCGCGGCGAAAACCAGACGACGCTCATCGTCGATCTCAAGCGCTGGAACGAGCGCCCGAATCCGGAGCAGCACGTTTCGCGGATGATCGGCAAGATCCAGAGGCTCCTCGCGGCGGTTCCGGAGCCCAAGTGGCAGGTGTTCGCGCCGCCGGCGATTCCGGGTCTGGGCAACGCCAACGGCATTTCGGTGCATATCCAGGACAAGGTCGGCACCGATCCGATGAAGCTCGACGAGGTGAAAAAGGTGCTTCTCGCCAAGCTCAACGCCAACCCGAACATCCTCGCCGCGTTCGCCGGCTACAACGCCGAAACGCCGAAGCTCCGCTTCAACCTCGACCGCACGAAAGCCGAGATGTTCCACGTGCCGGTGGCGACGGTTTACGCGACGCTGCAGAACTATCTGGGTTCGCGTTATGTGAACGACGTGAACCTCGGAACCCAGGTGAACCGCGTCACCGTCGCGGCGGAGGCGAAGGGCCGCGCCAAGCCCGAGGACGTCGAGCGGCTTTACGTGCGTTCCGATACCGGGGCTATGGTGCCGATCGGCTCTCTGGGCACGATTTCGCGCGAGCTCGGTCCGCGCACCGTCTACACCCGCGACAAATACGTGACGGTCGGTCTCAACATCCTGCCCGCGCCCGGCGTCGCTTCGGGCACGGTCATGAACGAGGTGCGCGAGCTTCTCGATGCGGAACTCCCCGAAGGCTACGGCTACGCCTGGTCCGCGCTCTCCTATCAGGAAGCGCGCAACGAGGGCGCCGCCGCGCCGCTCATTCTTCTGGCGATTCTCTTCGGCTACCTTTTCCTGGTGGCGCAGTACGAATCGTGGACGATTCCGCTGCCGGTGATGCTTTCGATCTTCGTGGCGGTTCTTGGAGCGCTCGTCGGGCTCAAGTACTGGGGAATTATCGCTACGGGTTCGCCGTATCCGCTTTCGATCTACGCCCAGCTCGGTCTGGTGCTTCTGGTGGGTCTTGCCTCCAAGAACGCGATTCTCATCGTCGAGTTCGCCAAGGACAAGCGCGAAGAGGAAGGTTATTCCATCGTCGATGCCGCCGGCAGCGCGGCGGGCGAGCGCTTGAGGGCTCTTCTCATGACCGCCTTGACGACGCTTCTCGGCACGCTCCCGATGATGATCGCGACCGGCGCGGGAGCGGCGAGCCGCAACCATCTCGGCACCACCGAATTTTTCGGAATGCTATTTTCCGTCGTTTTCGGTATACTACTCGTTCCCGGGCTGTATTCGCTCTTCCAGACCTGGCGCGAGAACGTGAAACGCACTTTCGCCTATCTGTCCGCGCGCGCCCAGCGCCGTCGTGAACTCAAAGACAGGAAATAATCTATGATGAACAGATATCTTTATTCGGTCGCGTCTGCTGTTGCGCTGCTGTCCGGCTGCATGTCGCTGCCGTCCGTCGGCCCGGATTACGAGGAGCCGGATTTCGAAATGCCGGAGAATCCGCTACCCGACGCGGGATTTCCCACTTCCAATCTGACGGCTGCCTGCGAGTACCGTCCGGCCGAATCCAACGACGACAGCCGGGTGGTCGTCTCCACGAATTCCATGGAGAAGTGGTGGACCAGATTCGACGACCGGGTGCTGGTCGATCTTGTCGACGGGGCGGTTTCCAACAATGTCAACTACCGTATCGCGCAGGCCCGTCTCGAACAGTCCAACTGGGAACTTATCGGCAGTTATGCGGCTTTCCTGCCCGGTCTGGAAGCCGAAGGCAACGCGATCCGTTCGGTAACCCGCGACAACAACAAGTATCTGCGCTCGTCCAAATTCGGCGCCGGTCTCAATATGACGTGGGAGATCGACATTTTCGGTGGCAGCCGCCGGGCGACGGAAGCTGCGCTTGCGGCGGCTGAAGCTGCGGGGTGGACCGTCGGCGACGCATGGGTGTCGCTGGTCTCCCAGATCGGCGTGCAGTACATCAACCTCCGGACCACGCAGGCGCTTATAGATGTCGCCCGCACCAATCTCGTCCTGCAGTCCGAGACCTACGACATCCTCAAGTCGCGTCTTGATTCCGGCATCGGCGACGAGCTGGCGGTAAACCAGTGCGCGTATATCGTGGAGCAGACGCGGGCGCGCATCCCGCAGCTTCTGGCGCAGGAGGAGGCGCTCAAGAACGCTATCGCCGTTCTTGCCGGAGTGGTGCCGGGACAGATGCACGACATCCTCAAGCCGGTGACGGTCAAACGGGACTGGCTTCTCGCTCCGCACAAAGTCGATGCTCTGGCGCTGAATATGATCCGTTCGCGTCCCGACGTCAAGGCGGCGGAACGCAATCTGGCAAAAGAGGTGGCCCGTGTGGGTATCGCGGAATCGATGTGGTATCCCAAACTTTTCATCAACGGCGGAGTCGGAATGGAGTCGTCGAAATTTTCGAAACTTTTCGACAGCGACAGTTTCTACGCTTCGATAGGACCTTCCATCAGTTGGCCGTTTTTCCAGGGTGGAAATGTTTATGCCCAGATCAAGGTGGCGGAAGCGCGGGTTGATGAGGCGTGCCTGGCCTATGAATTGTCGCTTCAGAACGCCTACGGCGAAGTGCGCGACGCCTATTCCGCCTATACCCAGGAGTATCACCGCTATCAGGCGCTCAAAAGCGCGGTAAAGGCGGCGTCGGACGCCGTGTCCATCTCCAACGACCTCTACAAGAACGGGCTTAAGGACTTCAACAACGTGCTCGATGCCCAGCGCAGCCGTCTGCAGCTTGAAGAGGAGTATGTGGTTTCCCGCGGCCAGATAACGCTCAATCTCATCGAACTGTATCGCGCTCTCGGCGGCGGACTTGCCGTGCAGTGAGCAAATATGGTATAATCCTACAAATTTCACCGAAAGAAAGCTAAATTAAATGGCAATAGTTTTAGGTCTGCCGAAAGGCAGTTTGCAGGAATCGACCTTCGCGCTGTTCAAGCGCGCAGGGTTCAATGTGTCGTGCTCAAGCCGCAGTTATATCCCCTCCATCGACGACGAGGAGATCAAGTGCCGTCTTTTGCGTCCGCAGGAGATGAGCCGCTACGTCGAGCTCGGGCTTCTCGACGCCGGAATCTGCGGTTACGACTGGGTTTACGAGAACGGCAGCGATGTCCACGAAATCTGCGAGCTCAACTATTCCAAGGCGACTTCAAATCCCGTCCGCTGGGTGCTCGCCGTTCCGAACGATTCCAAGATCAAGACCGTCAAGGATCTGAACGGCAAGCGCATTTCGACCGAGGCGATCGGCCTTGTCAAGCGTTATCTGAAGAAGCACGGCGTCAAGGCCGATGTCGAGTTCAGCTGGGGCGCGACCGAGGTCAAGGCTCCGGAACTCGTCGACGCGATCGTCGATCTTACCGAGACTGGCAGTTCGCTCAGGGCGAACAACCTTCGCATCGTCGATACGATCCTCACGTCGACGACCCGCTTCATCGCCAACAGGAAGAGCTGGAAAAACTCCGCCAAGCGCCAGAAGCTCGAGCAGCTTCAGATGCTCCTGACCGGAGCGCTCGAGGCCCAGCGCCGCGTGCTTTTGAAGTGCAACGCCCCGGCGAAGAATCTCGACAAGATCGTCAAGGTTCTGCCCGCTCTGCACGCACCGACGGTGAACAAGCTCAACGACGAGAAGTGGTTCGCCGTCGAGTCCGTGGTCGAGGAGCGTCTGGTGCGCGACCTTATCCCGGCGCTCACCAAGTGCGGTGCCACCGGCATCATCGAGCTTCCGCTCAACAAGATAATTTTCTGAGGCAAATCTTAACAACCAAGGAGAGAAAAAATGGGTTCCATCAAGAAAAAACGGCGCAAAAAAATGTCTAAGCACAAATACGACAAGCGTATGAAGGCGCAGCGCCACAAAAACAAATAAGCAGTAAGGTCCGGTCTGAAGCGCCGGGCCTTTTGCTAACCGCGGATAAAGGTGGGCGGACGTTTCAACATAACGGGGCTTCGGTTTTTCCTCGCGGGGAAGGGGCTTTCGTTCCGTACCGGCCAGTATTTCGGCGAAGCGATGCTAGTCGGGGCGCTGACCGGTCTGGTAGTTGTCGCCTTCAGGTACATGATCGATTTCGGCAAGGAATGGATCATGGAGGGGATGGGGCGTCACAGTTTCGTCTCCTCGCTGTCGGACAAGGCGTCTTTTTTCTCCGGTGTCTCGCTTGAAACCGTAACCAATCCCTACCGGTGGCTGCTCGTGGTGTTGCCGGCGCTCGGTGCGGTCGCCGGTTATCTGCTTATCAAGCGCTTTTCTTCGGTTGAGCACGCCCGCGGCACCGACAGCGCAATCCGCGCCTATCACCACCGCGACGGCTACATCACCGGGGCGGTCATACCGGTGAAATCGGTCGCTTCCGTGTTGACCGTCGGCTCCGGCGGTTCGGCGGGCTACGAAGGGCCGGTAACGCTTCTCGGTGCGGCGGTGGGCAGTGTCGTTTCCCGCCGTCTCAATCTTACGGTGCGCGCGCGGCGCATTCTGATGACCGCGGGGCTTTCCGCCGGCATCACCGCGCTTTTTCAGGCTCCGCTCGCGGGCGCGATTTTCGGTTTCGAGGTTCTGTATTCGTCGAGCGATGTCGAATACGAGACGCTTCTGCCGTGTTTCATCGCCTCGGCCGTCTCCTACACGGTTTTCGCGTGTTTCTTCGGCTGGGCGCCGCTCTTTTCGATGCCGGAGGACTGCGTCTACAATTTCGGACTGCGGCTGCTGCCTTATTTCGTGCTGGCGCTCGTCGTCACTTTCGGCGCGAGGTTCTACATCCATTTTTTCCGCAAGAGCGAAATGAAGTTCGCCACGATGCGTTTTCCGCGGCCGCTCAAGGTGGCGTTGGGCGGTTTGTTGACGGGTGCTGTCGGCTTTTTCTTCCCGGACATTCTCGGCTCGAGCTATTCGACCATTCAGGCAGGTCTCGATTCGGGAGTCCATCTCTCCGGAGGCAGCGCTGCGCCCGCCATCTTCGGTTTCATCGGCTTTTTCTTTCTCAAGGCGATCGCAACGTCGTTTACCGTAGGCTCCGGCGGTTCCGGCGGAGTCTTCGCCCCGGCGCTCGTCTGCGGCTGCTCGCTCGGCGCGGCTGTCGGGCTTATATTCGCTAAACTTCTGCCCGCGTCGTTCGGGATTCATCCGGCGGCGTTCGCGCTCGTCGGAATGGCGGGCTTCATGGCCTCTTCCATCCGCATTCCGATAACGGCGATTCTGATGGTGGCGGAAATTTCCGGCAATCACGGCCTGCTTCTGCCGGCGATGTGGGTGTGCGGAATAAGCTTCTGGCTCAACAACGGCTGGTCGCTCTACCGCAGCCAGGTCCACTGCCGCGAATCCTCGCCGGTGCACGA
>JAFVZE010000374.1 GCA_017508315.1 Kiritimatiellia bacterium
AACCGCCGAAACGACCGAATCGCGGCGTTCCGATCTGAGATTTCCCGCGCCCCAGCCCTTCTCGCGCACGATGAGCGGACGGGTCACGAATGTCGGCGCGGCCATGGTGGTGCCCACGAAAGCGGCGAGCATCAGGAGTGAAGCGCCGTCCGTCGGCAGAAGCGGCAGCAGCGCCCGTTTCAGCGCCGCCGCATCCGGCCAGGTGATGAAAATGGAGACGACGAACGTAAGCATCATCAGAAAAACGAAAAACGCGAGCAGCTTTTCGAAAAACGAATACCGCCCGACCATCATGAGCGCGTACATCGCCGCCATTATGCAGCAGGCGATCGGAAAGACTCCGGCATCCAGACCGAACGCCTCTTTGATCGCGCCGGAAGTTAGAATCATGATTCCGCCGAGACACGTGTACTGCGCCGTCACCACGCCGAGAAAAACGAGCGCGGCGATAAGTTTCCCGCAGGGAAGGAATCTCACCATGCCGTGAAGCGAAGTTTCGCCCGTGACGGCGGCGAAGCGTCCGTACGCGGTCATTAAAACGCCGGAAAAGAGGCATGAGAGCGCGAGCACCCACAAAAGCCCGAAACCGTAATCCGCACCCGCCTTGGCCATGGAGGTTATTGAACCGGTGCCTATCGTATAGCCGATGGCGAAAACGCCCGGTCCGATGACTGAAAGAATGGAGCGTATTTTATTCATTTTTCTACCTGCGGCATCTTCATTCATCCGTCGACAAAAGCGGTTCCAACGCCTCACGCCAGATGCGATACCCATCTTCAAGCGGATGCAGATAATCGGGAAATACCGCGCTTGGGAGTTTTCCGCCGGACGTGAGAAAACGGTCGTTGAAATCAAGCCAGACTATGCGTTTCCCGTCTGCGAATGAACGTATCATCCGATTTGTATATTCTCGGGACAAGCGTTCAGAAGAATCCGGCAGATGTCCCCTCGGAAAAATCGGATGCAGAATTATTCTCGACTCCGGATGCCTCTGCGCAATTTCATTGACAATCGCATGCACGCCCGCCGCCACACCGTCCGGGTGGCTGGAATCGGGATTGTTCGTTCCGATCATCACCACGAAATTCTTCGCCGTATACCCGTCCAACCCGCCGTTTTTAAGCCGCCAGAGAACATTGGCGGTGTCATCGCCGGCAAGTCCAAGATTGAGCAAGCGGTATTTCTTCTCCATTTCGCGCCAGACAGGAAGACCGGGGGAAGGCGCAAACTTCACCCGCCCGATACGATAAGCGTTCGAAGCCGCGGCAAGATCCTCGGCGTCGCTCCATCCCGTCCAGTTATGCGTGATCGAATCGCCGATGAAAACGCAATCGTATTCCTTCGGTCCGTCAGCGATCCGGGATAGAATATCGGCATGACGGCGGTCCCAAAAACCGTTTCCGGTCCACCCGCGGTTTATCTGCGCCTGCTTCAAACACGCCTTCGGCAACGATTCCGGATAATCGACCGGAGCGACCGTCACCGGACCGTAAAGTCCGCTGTCATGATTCAACTGATCAAAAGAACGCTGCCAGGCATCATAACTTGATCGCGGC
Organism: Kiritimatiellia bacterium; assembly: GCA_017508315.1. Taxonomy (GTDB): domain Bacteria; phylum Verrucomicrobiota; class Kiritimatiellia; order RFP12; family UBA1067; genus UBA1067. The sequence continues at coordinate 1,557 of JAFVZE010000374.1, forward strand.
GGATGATCCCAGTTGATCCGTGCGCGGATCGCTGCGTTCCCCGTCTGATTCACAAGCAGGTTGGCGACTTCAACTTCCAACCGGTTGACCCCTTTTCCGACAAAGCCGCGCCATCTGTAAGGCCCGAAGAACCGCTTGCCGAGATCGCGGCCGTTCAGCGTGACACCGGCGCAATACTTGACCGTGCCAAGGTCGATTTCGACCTGACCCGCCTCCTTCGCGGAAAACTCGGTGCGGTAAACTGCCCTGCCGGAGAATGTATCGCCGAACGTCTGGCGCCAGTCGCCAAGACGTACCGGATTATATCCATCTTCGAGCGAACGGCGTTCGAAACGGTCCCGTCCCGCGGTATGCTCGGCGACCTTCCGCGCCTCCCAGCCGTCCTCAAGCTTCAACACCGGCTCCCCGGCTTTGACGAAACGCGCGGCGTCGGACGTTTTTCCCGCGAAGAAAATCGCGCTTTCGCCGCTTGCGAACGACATCCTGACGCAGCCGTCCCGCGATGCGATGAAACTTCTTCCCGTATCGGCCTCAAACCGGATCACGCGTCCGCCTTCCGGAAATACGAGTTCGCTCGACACCTCGCCGCGATTTGCATTTACCAGAAAATATATGGAAGTGCCGCCGTCGATGCGCTTCATCACGCGCAAACCGGCGGTTCCGCCGCGAATCAGCAATGTTCTCGGAACCTTGGAAAGCGTATTGAAGTCGGCGACCGTCCCACCGGCAGCGCGAAATTCATCCAGCTTCGCGCGCGACGCTTTGCTCAACCACTTGGAAGTCGGCAGCACCAGCGTACGATATTCCATCTCCCCCATGCGGATGACGCCCTTCCCGACGGAAGCCTCCCGGAGTATATCCTCGTCGAAGAAGTCATAGTCCACCTGCATATCGTCAAGGGCCGCCGCAACAGCCTCGTGCGCCCGCGATGCGGCCTCGGTATCCGCGCCTCCCGCCCATAATCCGCGGACATCGTACAATACGGCGCACTCCGCGCCCGGCCGCCCGCGTGAAAGCGTTTCACAACAGCGCGTGACATAGCCGAACAGGTGCGGCATAAAATCCCAGCAGGGCGAGGCGGGGCCGAAATGCGGTTCGAAAAGAGCCATCCATGGACCGTAATCGGAATAATTGTAATACCCGAACACGAAAGTGTTTATGCCGCGGACAAGCTGAAAATCGACATTCCATTTGAGTTCGAACGGATCCAGCGAATCGCCGAAGATGCCGAAACTCTCCGACAATGCGTATTTTCCGCCGGTCTGGTGCGCGGCGGACGACGCATAGCGGGGAAACGGCAGCGACACTTCCCTGTGGGTGGCGAAAGGCTGTGGCGCGATTTGCTTGAAAATGACATCAACCCCCGGAACATCAAGCATCCGGAGCGAACGAAGAATGTTGCCGCAACCGCCGTATTGTGTCATGCGAAGATTGTCTTCACCGTTGAAATGTCCGCCCGAGAGCAGTCCGTGCCGCCGGCACCACGTACGGATCGGCTGCAGATAGCGTTCGACGAAAAGATCGGCCGCAACTTCACAGTAGTCGATACGCTTTCCGGCGAGCTCGTCATCGGTTTCACTGCCGCGGCGGATAAGATCGCCGACGAACGGAACGATGTCATACCCCTTGCGCTTCATGAATTCATCGGCGAAATCCGCAGTCCATCCAAGCGTCTTTCCCGGCCGTCCGACATAGCGGTTCGGCTCATCCGTAAAGACCACTCTCACCGAGCGTCCGAACTCGCCGCCGATAAAACGGGCGTACTTTTCATGCGTCAGCTCTATGAACCGCTCGACTTCACCCTTTTCGAGTATCGACGGATACGGGCTCCCGGGCGGATAGCCGATCGTCGTCACCCTGCCCTCTGCGTCGATTTCACGCTTGCGGAACCGCCCCTGCACATCCGAGCGCGCGACCTGGCCGCACGCGCCGCCCGACGGCCAACCGCCCTCGTCATAGAGATACGCGTGCATTCCAAGCGCCGCCGCCCTGCAAACGACGTTTGAAAAAACGCTCAAAAAACCTTCGGAGAGATAATCAGGCTCCAGACGCGACGGGCAGCTATCCGGACGAAAATCCTTCGGGAACGGATGGACGCAGACATTCCGGATGCCGTGCCTCCGCATATCTTCCAGCTGGGCATAGAGCCGGGGAAGTTCCAGACGGTCGTTCCACATCCAGAAAAACGCCGGCGAACGGACCGGATCCTGAACCTCGGCACATGGGCTACAGACGGCCGCAGCGCAGCAGACTGCCGCGTTAAGCGACATCGAAAGAATCATAATACGCCAGCAGCTCGGATTGCAACAGATCATTTGAACGGATAATTGAGAAAAGTTTTAGGAGAATCGAGACGCTTGAATCCGGTCTTTTCAGGTCCTACGGCAAAGACGGAAGCGCCGGCCGCGTCATCCCAGTTCGATCCGATCTCCGTCAGCGTCATCTTCGGATTTTCCACGTCCGAGACCGCGAACGCCCTGCCAGATTTGAGCCGGTTGCAAAGGTTCCAGCTGAAACCTCCTTCGACGTAGCACGAGGCTTCGGCGCCGTACTGGTATACGGAGGTCAACCCGAGCCATTCGCCGCCGAAACGCATCTCCCAGCTGTTGAACGTGCCGTAGTTGTCGAGCCAGCGGTAATCGCCCATCATCTCGGGCGTGGGCTTGTCGTGGATCTTGGACATCGGCCAAACGTCCTCGAAACAGCTCGGCGTCGCAAGAACGGAATGGAACTCGAGCGTTCCGCCTTTGAGGTTTACGATCGGGCAGTACCGGTTGACGATCATCGGATTTTTAGTGTTGATGGGATGGTTGATGCTGGGATTGAACTGCGTACAGTCGAGAAGCATCATCCGCGAATTCCCGCGATAATACAAATGTCCGGCGAACTCGCCGCCGCTGACCTCGATGCGCATGGCCCGACCTTCCGCGGCGACCGCATGCACCGACTCCTCCCACTGATCGAAAAAGTCGCAGAAATAAAAGCGCACCAGCCCCGTCTGAGCGCTTGCGTCTACAATATGAAGCCCGCGGCGGAAAAAGATATTCTCGAAAACCACATCCGCGCCCTCGGCGATGCGGAAAACAGGCTTCGTATTGTCGCGGGAAGTCAGAACGGTCACTCCGGCGCCGACCACCCGGACCTTGCCCCTGAGTTCGATATCGCCGGCCGTCTCGACCCACCGTCCCGGCAGAACGACCGTGCGCGGTCCGCCCGCAGACTCTTTTTCCGAGCGGACGAACAGCGCCGCCACTCTGTCAGGGTCTTCGGGGTTCGGAGTACGGTAATTGTTCGAACCTATCGCCGCGTCCGAAAACTTTTCGCCGAAATCATCCGGCTCGTACCAGGTGAAAAATTCCTTCTCGTCGCGCACAAGTCCGGGCGGAATCTCGCGGACGCATCCCTTGAGCGAATCGGGAAGATTAATATTGAAGCCGTCCAATCCTTCAACGGCGATCGCGAAGCGCCGGGCGGGATCCTGCCCTCCGGCTCCAAGCTTGCCGATTCTGCCGGCGGAAGCGATCCAGCGCCCGACATCCTCCGCGCTCGGCACAGCTTCAAAATCAAAAAGCGGCGCCGTCTGTCCGTCAGGACTGCGGCGTTTCAACCCGTGAACGGAAAACAGACTCGGGAATACGTCCTTCGGGAAACGGACGAACGGAGCTTTGCCGCAGTCTACAAAAACATCCTTGAAGGCGGTGCGCGCGACGATAGTCGAAACAAAAGCCCGGTTGTTGCAGAGGAACGGCGTAACGTCGCCGTCGGAGACGATCTGACAGTTGTCGAAAACGGTCATGATCGGGCACACTTCAAAACCGTACTGCTCGGCGTCTTTGTTCTTCCTGATCGCCATCTTCACGTTTCTCACAAGCGTTTTCGAACCGACGCGCACCGCCGCACCCTTGGCCGTATCCGGAACGCGGAAATACGAATCGCGGATGATCTCGCCGTCCGCCTCGATGTTTATCGCCTTGGCATTGTCTAAAAACCGGCAGCGGTCGATCAGCAGCAGCGGCGAGGAGTAGGTGTTGCGCAGTTCCTTCGCGATGTCGCGTTCAACCAGATGCACGCGCCCGTCGGGGAACCTGTTGACGATGAACTGGGTGATGTCGTTCGCGTGACAGTCTGGATCTCCGTTCGGCTTGCACGTCGCCTTGTCTATCGGAATGTACGAGCGCAGATTGACCGCCTCGCCGGCGCAGTTGCGGAACGTACAGCGGTCGATCACGATCGGCCCGGCGGAATTGCGGTTCCAGATGACGAGCTGATACTTGCCGCCGTCGAAAGTGAGTCCGCTCACCCGCGCATAGAGCGACCGGTGGAGATAAAAAAGCGGCGCCTCCGGCGTAACGCTTTTAACGACCGCACCCTTTTCGCCGCGTAGCGATACGGGATTCGCAAACATCACCGAACCCGACACCTTGTAGGTGCCGGCGGGAAAGAAGATTTCCCGCACCGGGCCGAGTTCGTGATAAGTATCCGTCCGGAAGCGCGTGCGCATCGGCCCGTAATCGCGGCCTTCGACGTGCCGGCAGTGCTCTCTGATCGAATCCGCCGCCTTCTGAATCGCGAGCGTATCGTCATGGGCCCCGTCGCCGACGGCTCCGAAATCCCTGACGTTGACCGACAGCGAGGCTATTATTCCCAAAAGCGCAGTTATCATAACTTTTTCCCTTTTGCCTTATTTGACTTCACCTGACGACCATCTTCATGCTGCGGTTGCCCGGCACGGTGAAAATGAGATAGGTATCCTTCCATTCAAGACGGCCTTTGACGGCTTTGATCTCCGGACGGTTGTTTACACGCGCGATCGCATCCGCATGTATCGCGTTTACACCGCCCAGCACATCTTGCACGTGCAGAAGCTTGTAGACGAGACGGTCGTGCGACTTTGGAAGACCGGCGAGATCGAGAACGATTTCCGCGAGCGGCTGTTCCGGCATGCCTGCATCCGGCTGAATATTCAGCCAATAGGTGTCGAGCGGCACGGTTTCATACGGAGCCGCCGGCAGTTCATAAACGATTTTCGTGCCCGGCAGCATTTTGATTCCGCCATGGGACGCGCTGTGGGTGAAGTTGATCTTAGGCGCCGCGCCGGAAAGAACCAGCCTGCCGCCGACAGCGCCGGCGGTGCCGACGACAAGCGACGTATGATAGGCGTCGCCGTGCGAGATGTTGACGGTCGCATCCGCAATCTTGATCGTGTTCGAGCCGAAAAGAAAAAGCCGCTTCAGGTTGCACACCGCCCCTTCCGACACTTCGAAGCGGTTTCCTTCCGTTGACGAAGCACCGACTTCAAACTCGGTCAGATATGAATCGTAGACGGTATCCGCCCCTGCCACCGAAAAGATATTGCCGGACGAAGAGCGGCCGATGATGGTGCGCGGATAAAGAGACCACGAAGCGTTCCACGACCAGGGGTTGATTCTGGCTCCGCCGGCAACCTCGAAACGCGAAGAACCGCCGGCGCCGAAAATATCCTTGTCGCGGGAGGAACCGTAATTGTCGTTCATCGCCAGCGAAGCGCCGCCGCCGCAAATCCGGAGCGAAGACCCGGCGGCATCCGCGGACGCACCGACCACAAGCCCGTAGGCCTTCAGGTTGGCGTTGCTGATCGTCACCTCGGCGGGACCGGCCTCGCCGATATGGACAGACCCGGTTCCCTCCACCGTCGCTCCGTCATACGCAAGAACCGTCGCCGCCGCCACAGGATGATTGCCGGGCAGGAATTTGCCGGCGGTAAAACGCGCCGACGGTCCGGCGATCACGGCTTCGTCCGAACTTTCTTGGACTTTCGCCGTCTCGTACGTTCCGGCCACGGCAAGCGTAGAATTGGAAACCGACATCCTGGATCGTCCGGCAAGAAGACCGCTCTGAAACGCGGGGGCGAGAAATTCCGCTCCGTCCGTCAGTTCCACGACACCGCCGGAACCTGATTGAAAATAATCAGAAACGCTCAAGGTCGCATTGTCCACTATAAGCCGATTGGGCGCAGCCGTGTTCGCTCCGACACCGGCCGATGAAAGTATCATACGGGAAGGGGAAACCGACGAACCTCCGTCTATTCTGAGTTCGCAGTTGTAGGATCCGCCGTAACCGACGTTAAGAGTTGCAACTCCAGCAAGTTCGATCCCCGACAGACGCACTTGTGAATTATAATAAGACGGCCACCCGATGGTGACATTACCGCTCTGGCCGATCGCGATCTTGCCGTTGGAAAAAACGAAGTGATTGCGCGGACCTGAGTTGCACGGGTCGAACAGATAACCGTCTCCCGCCCTGTACCCCGTCAAAGTCATCGTGTGGCCGCAAAGATCGAACTGCTGCGCCGCATTCCCATTGATTGAATCAAAGCGTCCCCAGCCGCCGGACGTGAAACGTTGATATGTCACATCTTTCGACAGCGTGAAAGGCCCGTAAAATCCATCGACGGCGAAACTGACGAAATCTCCGGCTCCGGGGGCCGCTCCGCCCGCCCAGCTTTCGGCGAGAGCAAAGTCGCTCTTGTCGGAGCCGATGATAAAGGTATCACCAAGCGAACCGCCGGCGGCAGCGGATATCGTCGCGATAAGAACCAGTTTTTTAATCTGTTTCATGTTTTTCACTCCCTTCTCCTTGCGGATATGTCCATCTCGTGAAGCTTGATCAAACGAAAACATCCGGAAACCGGCCGGCCGGCCGCGACATCGTCAACCGTAAAGCGGGCAAAATACATTTCGCGCTTTTCGCCGAACCGATTGCCGTCGAAAACAAGATAGATCGTGCCGTCGGCGCCCTGATCGCCGTCGGGATAGGAGCAGTAGAATTTCTCCCAAAGCATCAATCCGCCCTTCCATGTCCGCCCGTCGTCGTCAGAAACGAACGCCATCATCTTCTCGCGTCTTTCCAGCTTCTCTTCCGTTCCGCCGTTTTTGACGAGCAGCAGCCTTCCGTCTTTCAGGCGGCGGACGAAAATGCGCGAAGACTGCTGCATAAAATCACACGCGTGCGGACGTCCCCATGTAAGCCCGCCGTCAGCCGATTCCGACTGCCAGATGGCGCATCCGCCCCGGTCGTCAGTACGTATGTAGGCGCGAATGACTCCGGTTTTCAGTTCAATAAGATTATGTTCGTCGTATTCGCGGATTTTTTCGGGCAGGGTCACTCCGCCAAGTTCTCGAAAAGTCCGCCCCGCATCGCGGGACTCGAGAACGCATGCGCTCGGTGCCGCTCCCCAGTGCGCATTCGGGAAAAGCCACCGTCCGTCGCGGGTTACGATCGGTTTGCACATCATAATACCGCGACCGATCTCCCGCGCCCCGGAAACTTTCGGCGGCACCGTTTCTGCGTCAAGTTCCATCATCCAGATGCGATCGTCCTGCTTCAGTTCTTTGCCGCCGCTCAGGAAACGGTTTTTGTCGCCGTCGCGCACCGGCGTGACACGCTCGCTCCATGTCCAGCGCAAACGCCCGTCCGGTCCGATCCAAACCTCGGGATCGAAAGAACGCACCGGCCCTTTACCGTCGGGATCGGCCACCAGCACCTCTTCCCAACTCTCGCCTTTGTCCGCACTCGTCGCCAGAACGCTGTAATTGTTTGAATCCTCGCCATCCGTACAACTGGCATAATACGTCATCCACAATCGTCCGGAATTCTGAGAAACGGCGATTGAAGGGATGCCCGAAAACCTGCGGTTGGTCGGCGAATGGTAATCGTCCATCGGCAGGACCGCCGTCAATGCGAAAAACAACAGCGGATTCACCTCTGCACCCTTCCCGTGCCGTTGCCGGCGGCCAACGCTTCAACCTCGGCAACGCTGACGAGATTGAAGTCGTGTTCGATGGAATGTTTCAAGGCCGACGCCGCGACCGCGAAATCGATCGCCGACTGATCGTCCCGGCCGGTCGCAAGCGCATAGATGAGACCGCCGCCGAACGAATCGCCTCCGCCGACGCGGTCGACGATGTGGATTTTATATTCGGACGAAAACGACGCCGCGGAGCTCTTCGCGTCGTAGAGCATGCCGGCCCAGAGATTGTCGGAAGCCGAAAGCGAAGTGCGCAGAGTGATGGCGACTTTTTTGCAGCCGAAGCGTTCCGCCAGCCGTCTGGCGACGGAAACGTACCCCTGTTTGTTCAGCTTTCCGCTTTCGACGTCAGAATCTTCCGCGGCGATGCCGAATACATCCGCCGCGTCCGCCTCGTTGGCGATAAGCACGTCCACGTAGGGAACGAGCCGCGCCATGCATCTGCCGGCCTCCTCCCGCGTCCAGAGTTTGCCGCGGTAGTTGAGATCGCAGCTGACGGTTATCGAGTGCGCCTTGCAGTATTCGAGCGCATCAAGGCAGATTTCGGGAAGCTCTCCGCCGAGCGCCGGGGTTATACCGGTAAAGTGAAACCACTTTGCATCTTTAAAGATTTTCGCCCATTCGAAATCATTGCGCCCGGCGAGCGCGATCGACGAACCCGCGCGGTCGTAAACGACTTTCGACGCCCGCTGCGAAGCGCCCTTCTCGACGAAGTAAAGTCCGAGCCGCGGTCCGCCCCAGACGATACCGGAAGTGTCGACGCCAAAGCGCCTGACGGCGTTGCGGGCCGCCTCGCCGAGCGGATTTTCCGGCAGTTTCGTCACAAACGACGCTTCAAGCCCGTAATTGGCGAGCGACACGGCGACATTCGCCTCGCCGCCGGCGTAACTCGCCTCGAACCGCTCCGCCTGCACGAAACGGTTGTACCCCTCGGGATTGAGGCGCATCATGATTTCTCCGAACGTAACGAACCTTCCCACCGGACGATCCTCCTTTTCTTGCATACAAGTTGACACCATTATCCCATATTCTTGTATTCAAGTCAAGCGCCGCCGCATTGGGGCTTTCCCGATTTGCTATAATATCCGGCACATGAAACCGAACCGAAAAGACAACCTGAACGAACGCGCCTACGCCTTCGTGACCGAGCAGCTCGCGCGCGGCGAAATAAAGCCGGGGCAGAAGCTCTCCGAGCCGTCGCTCGCCGCCGCCTGCGGCGTGAGCCGCACGCCGATGCGCGAAGCGGTGCGCCGCCTTGTCGAAGAGGGCGTTCTCTACCAGGTCGTCAAGTCCGGCACCTACGTGACCGGGTTCGGCGCCAAAGAGGCCCGCGACGCCTACGAAATCCGTTCGGCTATCGAATCGGCGCTCCTCGAACGCTCCGTCGCCAACCTCACCAAAAGCGATCTCGTCGGGCTCGACCGGTGTTGCCGGAAGATGCACCGTGCGATTCTGGCGATGCGCAAGGCGAGAATGTCGGTGATGACCGGGCAGCCGGAAGCGGACTTCCTCGCCGAAGACCTCGCCTTCCACCAGCTGCTGCTGCGGGCGAGCGGAAATTCGCTCGCGGAAAAAATCATCGCCAACACCTACCGTCGCAACCAGTTCTTCGGCACCCACTCGCACCAGCGCACCCTGCGGCACGTCGCCAACGCATGGCGCTACCACTGCGAAATCCTGAACGCCTGCCGCCGCGGCGACACCGCCGGCGCGGTCCTCTGGCTCAAGCGCCACATCGCCAGTTCCCAGCGCGACGCCCTGCTGCCGATATCGAAAATATGAGCCGCCCGCGCTTTTAGGCGATGAAACGGACCCGCCGCGGCAATACCGTTACCGGTTGGTCGCGTACAGGGGACCGAAGTTCCTGCAGGCGCGGTAGTCGGCGCCGGTCGGATCGTCGCTCGCGCCGAAAAGCCCCCAGCAGTGCGGCTGGAAGACCTGCTCCTTCGGAACGTTGTGCATCGCCACGGGAATGCGGAGCATCGATGCGAGAGTGATGAGATCCGCGCCGATATGTCCGTAGGCGATCGCGCCGTGGTTCGCCGCCCAGGCGTTCATGACGGAATAGACGTCCTTATACAGAAGGGTCCTTTTTGCCAATCGTCAGTTTCCGGCAGGCGGCGAACGCGCCCGACGCGGTTGACGCCAGCTCGAAAGTCCCCGATTCCACCTCTATAGACGGAACGGCGGGGAGCGTTACCGGATCCTGACCATGACCGTGGCTAGAGGCGGCAGATTGACCGCCAGCTTGCCCGCTCCCGTCCGTTTCACAGCCGACGCCGGTCCGAATTCGACCTTCAGATCCTTTCCGGAGCCCGGAGCTTCGAGTTCGGCTGAAAGAACCTCCGTCACGGTATTGACAAGAAGCAGCCAACACGTTTCCCCCGTCCGCCAGGACCGCGCCGCCATCTTTCCGGGAACTCCGGCGGGGACCGGTGTCCCGTCGGAGAGAATGACCTTCTCAAAACGCTTTAGCTCCCGACCGGTATCAAGGAGGGCCGGCCATATATCCTTCCACCAGACCACCCCGCCCTTCTTCGACTTCTCGCGCAACTGGTGGTAACGGAAGAACACCATGCCGTTCGCGCCGCATGCGATCGCCTGCCAGGCCATGTTCGAGATTTCCGCAGCAGTGGGGATGCGCTCCGCTTCTTTGGAATTTCCGCGGCTCTTCCCCCAACCGAACGCCTGCGGCACCTGCCAGACCGGTTTCAGCCCGTACACCGCGCTGCGGTCCGAACGCATCGCCTCGGTGACCTGGCCTATGGGATAGCGTGATACGGGATACGGATCGGTCCCGAACACGTCGAACGTTCCCAGATAATCGCGCAACCGCTTGCCGTGCTTGTCCTGCACGGCCCACACGGGGTGATCACCGTCTAGTTCGACGAGCAGACGGTAGCGGCCCTTGAGACGAGGAATGAGTGTCGGCGCGGACTCGTCATCCGAATACCAGGCCAGAATGGCGGGATGGTTGCGGATTTCGGGAATGCGTTTTTTCATCCATGAACGCCCGATCTCGTCGTCGTAAGTCGAATCCGTTTTGCGGCGCACGTCATAAAGGACCTTCAATCCCATTTGATGGCACAGATCGAGATCGGCATCGGTCGTGGGAAATTTGTACGACATGATGCAGTTGAACGGGGAATCGGCGATCAAGCCGATGTTTTCACGATCGATTTCGAGACAGTAGAGTCCGAGCGGGAAGAAGAGCTTGCCGTCCACCAGTACGCGCTGGCGGGAATCGAACCGCACACGGCGCGGCGGAAGTTCCTTTACCCTGGCGAAAGGCAACTTGGCGCTTCCGAGCACACACTTCCCGTCACTGAGCGTGCATACGACGTCGTTCGTTCCGTACGCGAGCGCCGAAACGTCGGTTTCCATGCGCGCTTCGTCTTCGGAGATGCAGCCGTCGGTTTTTTTCATCCGCCCGTCGGACCCGGGATACGAAAAGACCGCCTCGAGACCGTTCGTGGACATCCCCGGCGGCAGGTTCAACCCTGCCACGAACGTGACTTTACCTTCCGCCTGCTCGTCACGGTACGCGGAAGACCATACGCCGGAAACCGTTTTTTCCTCGATTTCCATCACGCTGATGTCGTCTATGACCGCCCGTCCGACACCCCCTTTGATCACCAGAGGCACGATACGGCATTTCGCGACTCCGGGAGCGACGACCGGGGTGATGTTCTCGCGGTGGATCCAGTCCGTTTTCCCGTTCACGCAATACGTCATGTTGCATCCGGTCAGTTTGCCGCTTTTGTCGAACCATTCGATGTAGATCGACATTCCGCTCCACCGACCCATTTTCGGACATGTCAGACCGTCCGCCTTGATGTTGGCGGAAATGCGGTAGCGTTTGCCTTCCTTCACCGTTATCCACTGATGCGGCCAATCGCGCGAATTCGGATCGTCACCTTCGAACACCAGCCCCTTGGAGCCGTTCGAACCGGCTCCGGCCACGACCTTCCAGTGTTTCTTCGGTATGATCCACCCCGTCGCGGCACCGTTCGCGTCGCACAATTCGAAAGCGGAGTTCTTTATTTCCACGGGTATATCGCCCTTGACGGCGGAAACCGCGCACAGAACGACGGCGGCAAGACAAACTCTTTTCTTCATCCTCTCTTCGGTCCTCTCATTACCTGATCGTCAACACGAGTCCCTTGGGAATCGCGAGGCGGATGTATGTTCCGCCGTATTGCAAAACCGCCTTGTCGGCGAACGCTCCCGTCAGTTCGACATCGGAAAACACCCCTTCGCATCCCGCGCTCCGAAGAACGGTGACGCCGCGTCCGTCTGCAGGGTAGGCGGAAGTGTCGATGACGAGTTTCGCGTTCTCCCCGATCACCAGCGGGCCGGTCGACACGACGGGACACACCCCGTTTTCGTCAAAAACGAATTTAAGTGTCGCGCCGGAATCGGCGTTGTCCACGCTGTTGGAAAGGATCAGTCCGCCGGTCGTGAAGGACCCAGCGCTGCCATGGCACTCGACAATACCGGTGCCGTCCGCCGCGAGGATGAGGTTTTTGGAGAAAGCGACGTCGCCTCCGCTGTGCACCAGCCGCCCCTGTGCGTCGTGATAACCGAACGACGTGTTCTTGAAATATTCCCATTTGGCGCTCTCCGCGAACTCCGATCTCACGCGTCCGCCGATGTAGGCGTCGGAACGTACGTCGAGACAGCCGCCGGATATCTCGAGTTCTCCCGACCCGTGCCACATGCCGATCGCGAACGTTTTGGCCGTACCGTCGTACTGACCGTTCCCGGAAACGAATCCGCTGACCACTTCTCCCCCGCATATGCAAACCCGTCCCGTGGCCCAGCCGCAACCGATCATGAAATGACCGTAGAAGTTCGTAAGGACGGCGCCGTCATCGATGTTCAGCTCACCTTCGATGCGTGGCGGCGCGGCGTCCGCATACCCGGAATGCGCCCCGTATCCCACCATCACGCCGGCAGGCATGTACCCACCGCTGCCGTGCCCGGAAACGGAAAGCGCCGTGCCTTCGAGGGCGTCCACCGAAATCCTGAGGTCCGTGGCTTTGTGCCCGTATCCAACCACAGGACCCGCGACGGTAAGGTTGTCGCGACCGGCCGTCACGCACGTGTTCGACAGCATGTAAACGGTATCGGCGGTACCGACGGCATTGAAGCCGAACACGACCGTTTCATTCCATTGCGAATTTCCCTTCACCGGAGAAAACAGTTCAAATGTCGTGGAGCCCTTGCTGTACATCCACGCGGAAAAGACGGGATCGGCCGTAACTCCCGGACCGAACGACACCTTTCCATCCCCCGAACCCATGAACAGGGAAAGATCGCCACCGGTATAAACGGCGTCCTCGGACATTTCGATGCGTCCGCCGTCCTCAAGGAAAACCTTGTCTTTTGTATCCGCTGCATGCACGCCGAACGAGCCCCCTTTCACCGTGATCATGCCGGGCGCCTGATCCGAGCCGCCCAACCTTACGAACCCGGCGAGCCTCATTATTTCCGCATCTCCGCCGTCGATCAGAAGCTCGCCGCCGTCATGGATGTAAATCACGGAATTCGCGTCCGTGCACGTATCGGAAGCGGGAACCGTACGTTCGCCGGATCCGTCGACGCCGGTATAGAGGAACTTCTTTCCTTCGGGAATGACTATACGGCCGCCCGCCGCGATTTCGATCCATGTTTTTTCGAACGTCATGCTTCCGGAAAGCGTAACGGTCGCGCCGCCCGTGCCGCAGACGAAAAGTTTCTCCGGCATCACGGCGTCATCCGGCACGGCGATCTCGAAGTCTCCGCTACAGGAAATGAAATACGCTTCCCTTCCGCTCTCGGGCAAACCGTCCGTCCAGTTCGCCGGATCGCTCCATGAACCGCCCGATTCCCCTATCCAGCACGTCGTGTCGGCCGTGACCGTCAACGTGCCGGGACCGGTTATCCAATCGGTTTCCGTGACACCTTCAGAGCCGTATCCGGTACCGGTATACGTCCCGCGCGGAAGGTAGAGTCCTCCGCAGAAGGCGTATCCGGCGGTGATCGCCGTACCGGCGGACAACGACAGCCCCGCTCCGTCACTCATCCTGAACGACACCGAGGCGGAGAAAGGAGTCCCCCATACCGGGCAGTCGCAGGAAAGAGAGCCGCCCTCGACGGACACCTCAGTGACATTCGGGAACGAAACGCCGTCCTCAAGCGCCAATGCGCCGCCCTTGACCGTGATCGTGCCTGTCATCGAATTCGTGCGGGTGCAAAAACCGAAGGTGAAATCTCCCTGCGGATCGTACACCATCGAAAGATCGCCGTTCCATGCGGCATAAGAGGAAAACGACCTGCTCGATTTCAAAGTGATCGTACCGGATCCTTCCAGACGGGTGATATTCTGATACTTTCCCCGACGCGGGCCGGACAGCCGGACGGGCGAATTCGTAGCCACGATATGATCGATCGCCGTATCCCCGGAGAACCTGAGCACTCCGGTAGTCCAATCACCCTCGTATGCACTCGCGATGTACTTCGCGTCCTCGAAAACAAGAACCGCGTTTTCCGGCAACAGCCCCGCGCCCGGTATCTCAAGCGTTGAAGTGCTGCCGATCTTCCATAACGGACACGCGTGCACGACGCCGTCGGGAAGGGTAAGATTGCACGATGTCATGTACGGTCCCAATTCGATCGAATCGACGTTCAGCGCTCCCAGGCACTGCAGGCGCAGATTCCCGCCCGTATAGAAATTCACGGGCCCCTCGACGTCGGAGTTGAATATCGCCGTTCCCGTTCCGTTCACGGACGCGACGGAGAAATTCCATACGGACGCGGCTTCGGGACGGGTGAAAGTCACCTTTCGGTTGAATACAAGTCGTTTCCCGGCTCCGACTCTGACTCCGCACTCGATGGATCCGGAGTTCACGAAGTTCACGGGAACATCCATCACGATGTCGCCCTTGTCCGCGTATATGGATTGGGAGCCGAAATTGATGTGAAACGTATCCTCGCCTACCACGGTTATTCCGTGTTCCGTCATGTTCTTGAACCGGTTGAAATGACGTCCCTCGGGAAGATTGTTCGTCAGAACGGTGGCTGCCGTCAGGTTCGTGAACGAAACGTCGGTTCCGTTCGCCGGCACAACGCCTATATCCCAGTTTTCCGGATCTCCGAGATTGCCGCCCGAAGGTCCGATCCAAAACGCTTCCGCCGCCGGCAACACGGAGGCGAAAGTGACGCACGCAGCAAGGAACAGTAATTTTTTCATTTCATTCTCCCTTTTCCGTTATGTCTATTGCATACTCCAGAATTTTGACCTTCCCGAGGGGACCTGCTCCGGACAACCACCGGCAGGTCCTCGGCGTACCGTTGAAAACGAACACGTAACGCCGCCGCGGATACGGTCCCGCATCGAGGTGTTTCCTTATCAGGGAACCGCCTCCCTGGCCCCATATGGAAAATCCGACGCCTTCTTTTTCCGCAGCCGAGGATTCGACCTCCAGCACCACCCGGTAGCGACGGTTTCTGTCCGACGTGATCACCCCTTCCTGAAGCAGGAACTTGCCCTTGAGCACCAGTGCCTTGGCTTCGTCATCGGCGGTGAATGCCCGGCGCCACTTTCCGACACGCTCCCCGCGTACCTGGCACGGAACAGAAAGCGTATTTCCGCGATTCCCCCAGAAACCATTCGGCGTGACGGATACGGTAATTTCTTCATCGGCCTTGAAATACGCGGGATCAAAGAATACCTTGAACTTCTTCGTGCGATTCTCCGATGAAAGCGAATATTCCCCGGCGCCCGCCTGTTGGACCGCGAAGGGAACGGAAGCACCTCCGCTTTTGCGGGCGATACCCACCGCGTACGATTCCGCCCATTCGGGATTCGTGACGGCCGGAAACGTAACGGTCAATCCACCGGCCCGGACATCGCATTCCGCAGACACTTCCGCCCCTGACGGAAAAACCGGCGCAGGAGTCGTATTCACGCGGACTGCTGGACTGTATTTCGGACGTTGCGGATCATACGGGAATTCAAGTGTCCACGGATCCTCCGGCCGCAGTTCCTCTCCCGATTCCACGTCGTAGCGGCGTATGACCGCCTTGACCCGAGAAAGTTCCATGACCGCCGCGCAGAACCGTCCTTTAGGCAGCATTCTCGCCTTGAAATCACCGAAACCGACGGCGGTGAACTCACCTTGCCATATTTTCCCTTCGTGGGCGATCGTCCCGTGGACATGACCCGACAGCACCACCGCACGCGGATGGCGGTTCAGCATCTCGCGCAGCTTCCGGTCGCCTTCATGTTCCGAACCGGCGCTCGTATGCGAACACGGCACATGGTGCAGAACGAACACGGGGCGGGACGGAAACTCTTTTTCCGCCGCGATGATTTCACGTTCGATGCGCGCAATATCGACACCGAGAGGATATGAGAGGAAAGGTGTCCCGGCGAACACGCGTTTCGCGTATTGTCCGTGTCTGTCGCCGAGAAGCCGCGCCACGTCAGAAAACGCCTTGTCCTTGTCGAGATTCACCCGGCCCCTTTTCGGATCACGCATGAACATGTCGTGCCCGTGATACACGAAGATCTCGTCGACGCCTTCGGGGAATACGGACCGGCTTATCTCACGGTAACGTACGTAATATTCCTCCCTGAAATCATTGGCTATGTCACCGAGATTGATGACCGCATCGACCCCTATGCGTTTGAACAACCGGTAGGCGGATTTGACCAGAGCGAACTGAAACCCGCTCGAATGGGCTCCCACGTGCGTATCGGAAACGATACCTATGAGACATTTTCCGCCGGCCGCGTCCTTTTCCGCCGAAGCCGACGGAACCTCCGCGCCGCACACGACACGGGCAAACAACATGACACCAGTCAAGAACCAAGTGTTTTTCATAACAACTCCATTACCATCCCATTATACAGAAGGGTCTTTTTGCTAAGCCTGACCTGAAAAGGCTGACGCGCCAATCTCATTCCGCAACTTTCATGACCTGATTGTCGGCGCTCATGCCGCCGGTGCAGGCGCGCGGCGATTCCGGCGCCCAAGTGGCGCAGTTGACTCCGGCGGCGCGGAGACGTTCGAGATGCCCGGAGAGCGCCGGCAGGAAACGTTCGGCGTAGCTGTAGCCGCTCGGCGGATTCCACAGCGCCTGCGCGAAAGCGATGGCGCGCGGCCACATCTTCCATTCCAACTCCGCCGGCGTGGCGGTGTATTCGCTCCAATTGAACGCCAAGCCGCCGATCACATTCTTCGCGGCACCAGCCGAAAGTCCTAAACGCGGCTGGAAGGAATAGACCTGTCCGAGCGGATTTGAACCCGACCACCAGGAGGCGTAAACGTACGGATCGCCGGCAAGTCCCTGGTTGAAATCCCAATACGCGTATTCGACCGGCGCCATAACGACCTTGTAGCCGCGCGCCGCCGCTTCCGCGCCTCCCGTCTGCGAACCGGCGATCGCGACGACATCCCCGGTCCCGAGACTTGAGCCGTGCCCCATGCCGTCGGCATACCCCATGTAATACCGCCCTTTCGAGCGCAGATAGGCGACGATGCGATTCGTCATCCAGCCCTGAAGATGGCTGATGTGCTCAAGCCCCAGCTCTTCGGCCTTCGCCCGGCATTTGGGGCACTTCGACCAGTTCCGCGTCGTGCATTCGTCTCCGCACATATTGATCCTGGACGACGGGAAAAGCTCGCAGACTTCGTCGATGACATCACACCAGAATCTGTAGACCTGTTCGTTGCCGAGGCAGAAGACATCGTCGCAGATCCCCCAGTCGGTCCAGGCGGTGCGCTCGTCAAGCGGACTCGTCGGGCATCCGAGCTCCGGATAGGAGGCGATGACCGAACGGGCGTGACCGGGCATTTCGAGATCGGGGATGATCTCTATATGCAGTTCTTCCGCCCGCGCCACAACCTCGCGGATGTCGTCCTTCGTGTAGAAGAACGGACCGTACCGCCGGTTGTCGTAAGCCCTGGTGTAGCGGCCGGGCAACGGCGAGCGCGGGCGCGTCGCGCCGATCGTCGTGAGGTTCGGATATCCGTCGATCTGAATGCGCCAGCCCTGATCTTCGCAGAGATGCCAGTGGAATTTGTTCAGCTTGTACTTCGCCATCCATTCAAGCGTCTTCAAAATGTGCGCTTTGCCGAAAAAATGGCGTCCGTCATCTATCATGACGCCGCGGTACGGATATTCCGGCCAGTCTCTGACCCGGCAGCACCTCACACCCTGCGGACCGCTAAGCTGTTCGAGCGTCTGCCGCGCGTAGAAAACGCCTGCGTCGTCCGCCGCCGCGATCCTGACGCCCGACTGCGTCACTTCGAGCGAATACCCCTCCGGCGGAAGCGACGCGTCACGCGTCACGCTCACCGACGGTTCACGGACATGGCCGGCGGCCGGAACGAACTCGCGCGGCGACGGCAGCAGCGCCAGCGCCAGAAGAACGCCAGAAAACATCACCTCTCCCCCTTGAGGAAGCGGATCTCCTCCGGCGTCGGTTCGCGGCCGTATTCGCTCAATTCGAAAATCTCGAATGCCTCTCCGGCGAGGGCGAAGCGCCCGGCATCCATACTCCAGCGCGGACGGAACCAGTGCCGCCAGATGAACTCGCGAGCCCGGACCGCATCGTCCGCCGGCGGAATCTCGTCCGCGGGGATCCCCATGTCGAAAGGCAGCCACTCGAAAAACTGCGACCGGTGGCAGACAAGACCGCCAAACAGATTCTCCCGATCGGATGGCGAAAGCTCCACGACGAGATCAGGCCGCATCCGCCGGGGATTCTCGAACGCATCGCGCAGATACCACACGCTGGGCTTAGTTTTCGGCACCGGCACGTCCGGGCACCACAGCGGCACCCCCAGCAGATACGTCACGTCCATCACCAGCTGCGAAGTTGCGCGATGGTCGGCGTGGTAATCGTTCGGACGGTGCGTGAACACGGCATGCGGCGCGAATTTCCGCACGAGCCCGGTGAGCGCCAGCCGGTTCTCCAGCGTCGGCGCGAGTTCGCAGTCGCGGTTGTCCATCACCACGTAATCCTCGAGTCCGTAGACCTTCGCCGCCGCGCGCGTCTCGGCGAGACGCCGCGCCGCCAGTTCCGCCGACGACATCGAAAAATGGCCCTTGTCGCCGTTGGTCAGCGAAACGAACACCACCCGCGCCCCGTGCGCCGCCAGACGCGAGGCCGTGCCTCCGAAATGGAAATCGGGATCGTCAGGATGCGCTCCGACGACCATTACCCGGAACCGCTCGACCGCCGGCTCCCACTGCCCGCGCGAAAAATGATCCGCGCTTGCGTTTTCACTCGCCATTTTCCTTTTCTCCTTCCGCGAACGAACGTTCGATCTCTTCGAGCGACCTGCCTTTCGTTTCCGGCAAAGCGAGCCGCACCGTCAGAAAATACAGCGCCGCGATTCCCGAGAGCGTGAAGAACACGCTCGATTCGCCGAACGCCCTCGACCACGGCAGAAACGCTTGCGCGATCAGATAGCTGACGAACATGCTGCCGAAGCCGGCGAGCATCATGCCTCTGGCGCGGATGCGCAGCGGCATCAGTTCGGAAAGCGCCAGCCACGCGCAGACGCCGGGCCCGACGGCGAACGACCCGACGTAAAGGACCACCCCGGCGGCGACCGCGATCCCGGCGGTCGCGCCCGCCGCGAGCAGCCCGCGCTCGACGGCGAAAAAGAACGCGCCGGCGAAGACCAGCCCTGCCGCAGCCCCGAGCGTTCCAACCGAAAGCAGAAACCTGCGTCCGCGCCGGTCCACGAAAAAAAGCGCGACGACGGTCATCGCCAAATTGGCGGTTTTGACCGCGATGTCGGCGACATTGGCGGCGGCTCCGGAAAGTCCCGCCTTCTGGAACATGACCACCGAATAGTTCAAAAGCGAATTGATCCCCGTGCCCTGGTTGAAGCAGGCAACCGCGAAGGCCAGCGCGAACGGAACCGCGTAGCGGCGGCGCATGAACGTAGCGAACGGCGATCCGGCGCCGTCTCCGCCGCAAGAACGCTCGCTCTCGGCGTTGTCCCTGAGCTGCGCGAGAACCGCGTCGGCGGCAGCCGGTTCGCTGTTGGCGAGCAGCGAAAGCCGCGCCTCTTCGATGCGGCCTCTGCTGAACAGCCAGCGCGGCGACTCCCGGAGAAAAAACGTTCCGGCGTACAGAAGCGCCGCAGGAGCGGCGGAGAAATAGAAGATCGACCGCCAGGCCAGATTTTTGGCGGCGAGCGGAACGTCCGGGTCTTCCGCCGGCCCCAGAATCCCGACAACCGCCATACCGACAAGCGCCGCAAGCACCAGGCCGACGGTCAGCACCAGCTGCATCATCCCCGTGCCGCGCCCGCGCTCGCCGGCGCCGGCGCATTCGGCCATGTAGAGCGGAGCGGCGATCCCGACGAACGCGCAACCGACACCCTGGAGAATCCGTCCCGAAAACATGAGACAGAAATTCCCGTCCGAAAAGCAGATGAGCGGCACCGCGACGGCGAAAACCGCCGCGGTCACCCTGAACGCGGCGAGTCTCCCGAAACGTTCAGCCGTCAGCGAGGCGAAGAACGTCCCGGGAACGCATCCGAGCAGCACCGCCGCCACGATTCCCGAAAGCTGGGCTTCCGTGAATGAGCAGGTGGCCTTTATATACGGCAGCGCCGCGGCTATGAGGCCGACGTCGATACCGTACATAAGCCCGGCCAGACCGCACAGCGCGAACAGGCGACGGTTGTAATTTCGCTTGGAAACATTTTCGGACATCGCCGCCATTATATCAAAGAACAGGTTTTCCGTATCCGTTTTCATGTATCGTTCCGTGCAAATATTTCATATCGTTTCGTCACACGCAGTCCGAAAAAAATGCTATACTTGCGCCGCTATGCACAGGAAGCCGAAGAAAGTCATCGCCGCTATGCCCATCGCCAACACCCCGGGACGCCGACGTCTCGGCGGACTTCTGCGCTATGCGAACTCGGGGCATCCATGGAACCTGCAGCTGCTGACCGATCCTCAGACGCTAACGCCGCAAGCAATAGCGGACGCCGAAAAAAGCGGCGTGGACGGAATTATCGCCATCGCCGACAAGGCCAACGTCGCCGCACTGGCCGCTTCGCCCATCCCCACCGTCGTCATGTGCGACGGGAAGTATCCGTCGCTGCACGGCCTTCGCTCTCCGACGCTGTTCATATCCAACGACGAAATCGCGGGCGGCGAAACGGTGGCGGAGTTTTTCCGTTCGCACGGCACTTACGCGAGCTACGGTTTCGTGCCGGACGAAGCCGGCAGGATCTGGTCGCGGCTGCGCGAGCGCGGCTTCCGCCAGCATCTCGGCCGATTCTCGCAACGAGTCCACACCTTCGGCGGCGGCGACCTTGCGGCGTGGCTACGGAAACTGCCAAAACCCGCGGCGGTCATGGCCGCATACGACTTCAGGGCCAAGGACGTCGTGGAGACCTGCAACGCCGCCGGAATCGACGTGCCCCGCCAGGTCTCGGTCGTCGGCATGGATAACGACGAACTGATCTGCGACTACACTTCGCCCACCATTACCAGCCTCACCGTGGATCACGAAGCCTACACCTACGCGGCCGCCAAACTGCTGGACGAGCTGATGCGTTCGCGCCGCAAGCGCGGACAAGAACGGAAGATCCTCACCGGCCACAAGCAGGTCGTTGAACGCGAATCCACGGCCTACATGGCAAGCTCCGCACACATCGTCACCAAGGCCATGGATTTCATCGCCGAAAACGCCTGCCGAGGGATAACGGTCGAAGACGTCATAAGCCATCTCGGCGTGTCACGACGTCTGGCGTATCTGCGCTTCGCCCAGTACGGACGGCAGTCCATCAGGCGGGAAATCGAGAAATGCCGACTCGAAAAAGTCAGATACTACCTGAAGTCATCGCGGCTTCCTGTCGGACGGATCTCCATTCTCTGCGGATACGAAAACCCGCAGCGGCTCATGTACGTGTTCAAATCCAGTACCGGCATGACGATGACGGAGTACCGGCGCGCACATTCCGCCAATTCCTGCAAAGGGATGCCACCGCCGGTCAAAACAATTTCAGGGCTGCATGCATGAGGCAGGAGGCGATCGCTCCGCAGGCGACGACCGACATGGCCGGCCTCAGACCCTTGCGGAGGTTACCGTAACGCCTAATCATCAGTCGACCGAAAGTATCCGGTGCTTTTTTATTCCGGTGAATTATGCCTTATACCCGACCGCCATGACGTCGTTTGTCCGCCGCCGTCAGTCTTTTGCCGCTTCAGACGCAAGAAACTTCACGACCTCGGCACCGCTCGCGCAGCGCACCGCGCCTTCAGGCAGATGTTCCGCGCCCGCACCCCAGCCGACAGCTCTGCCGCCGCGGGCAAAGTAGGCGTCCAGCAGTTCACGCTTGCCCTTCAGCGCCGAGTAACGCGAGGCGATCCCATCGGGCAGCACCAGATAGTCGATATGATCGAGCATGCCGGTGTCGATCTCCTCCCCGGCGATCGGGAAAAGGTCGACCGACGGCAGCTTGTCGAGCGCGACGGCGGTCTCGGCAGAGCGCAGGGGATTAGCAAAAAGGGTCAGACCCTTCTGTATATGTTTTACTGTATATGTTGTATTCATACCAAGACATCCTTCCCCTTGCGCAGAAGCCTGTAGCGCTGCAACGGCGACTTGGGCTTCTTGGGCAATGTCTGCGCGATGTAGCCCTGCGCCATCAGCGGACTTAAGTAGGCCTTAGACAACCAAGGCTGGCTCGAAATACCCAGCTCTGATGCGAGCTCACCCCTGCTTCTCTCCCCTGTCACGAG